>DATKMJ010000056.1 GCA_035541935.1 Candidatus Binatia bacterium
GCAGATCGTCGTCGAGAACGACCAGGACGGCTATTACACGTGGCTCTACGGCGGCGACTCGGCCGCACCCGACTCACAGCAGCTCGTGCTGCGCCTGCGGACGCCGACGCACGCCTACCACTACGTGCGCATCCCGATGACCTTTCCGATGCCGTGGCGCGGCTGGCCCGAATCCATCCAGCTCAACGTCACCGAGGACATGGTGGACGGGCTCGCGGGCGATCCGTTCGACACGCTGCTCTGTCCGAAGTTCTGGAAAACGTCAGCCGGCTGACGCCGGAAGGGCGCGCGGCCGCACGCCGGCGGCACGGCCCCCTGCTACGGTGTGGGAAAACCCGCCCACCCGTAGATAGGAGTACCCGCGATGCCCAACCAGACGATCGATCGCGCCGGCGTCGCCGACGCCGCGGCCGAGCACGCCTTCGCGCAGAGCTTGATCCGAGCGAAAGTCAGCGGCGAGACCGCCGTATCCGTGCGCCGAGATCCAGGCGCCGCAGTGTCGATGAACGAGAAGAATCTCGAGAAACACCCGCTGTGGGCGTCCCTCAATCCCGCACTGCAAAAATACGCGCAAAATCTCGTTACGCCGCAGCCTCCGCCGCAGCTGCCGTCTCAACTCGGCCCCTTCAACAGCGGCTACATTACGTTCGACAACGGCGTCCCCGTCGGCGGCTCGATGTCGCTCACGCTCTATCAAGACGGGGGCTACGCGTTCTCCGGGTCGTTTCACGATTCGGGGTTCCCAAGCTACAAAATCGAGGCCGACTGGGTCATCGTCTCCCAAAGCGGTAAGGCATTCACGTTCTCGCACGCAGGCGAAACCTACGGCACGATCGATAGCGGATCGCGAGACTTCACGTTTTCGGACATCGGAAACAACGGCGACATCAAGGACGCTTGGGCGGATCTGTGCGCCGGTTACACGTGGCGTTGGACCGCGTACTGCAATTGGGACGTTCAAGCTGCCATCGACGACCTCATCAACGCGTTGAAGGTAGCCGGAACGGTCATCACGGCGGTCATCGCGGTCGTCGCGCTCTTCTGACGACCCGCAAAACAGAACAAGAAGAAGGCGCGTCTTGCGACGCGCCTTCCGTTTTTCGTCCTTCGACGGTCTCGGTATGCGACGTTACATCATGTCGTAGCCGCCCATGCCGCCGCCCGGAGCGCCCATGGGCTCCTTCTTCGGCTCGGGCTTGTCGGCGATGAGCGTCTCGGTCGTGAGGATCAGCGCGCCGATCGAGGCCGCGTTCTGCAGCGCAGCGCGCGTCACTTTCAGCGGCTCGACGATGCCCGCCTTGAACATGTCCACGACCTCGCCGGTCATCGCATCGAAGCCCATCGGGGCCTCTTTCATGCGAACGGCGTTCACTTGCACGGAGCCTTCGAAGCCGGCGTTGTCGGCGATCTGCCGCGCAGGCTCCTCGAGCGCCTTGCGCACGATGCCGATGCCGATCTTCTCGTCGGCCCAGGTCGTCTTGTGACCGTTCGTCTTCGGCGGCTCGTACTTGTCGATCGCCTTGATCGCGTGGAGCAGCGAAGCGCCGCCGCCGGGGATCATGCCTTCTTGAACGGCCGCCCGGGTTGCGGAGAGCGCGTCTTCGATGCGGTGCTTCTTCTCTTTGAGCTCGGTCTCGGTCGCCGCGCCGACTTGAATGACGGCAACGCCGCCCGAGAGTTTCGCAAGACGCTCTTGGAGCTTCTCGCGATCGAAGTCCGAGTCTGTCTCCTCGACCTGCTTCTTGATCATCTCGATGCGGCCTTTGATCGCTTCTTGCTTGCCGCCGCCGTCGACGATCGTCGTCTCTTCTTTCGTGACCTTGACGCGCTTCGCGCGGCCGAGCTGGTCGGGCGTCACCTTATCGAGTTTGAGCCCGAGCTCTTCGGAGATGACCGTCGCGCCGGTGAGCGTTGCGATATCCTTGAGCATCTCCTTGCGGCGGTCGCCGAAGCCCGGCGCTTTCACCGCAACCGAGGTGAACGTGCCGCGCAGCTTGTTCACGACGAGCGTCGCGAGCGCTTCGCCCTCGACGTCCTCGGCGATGATGAGCAGCGGCTTCTGCACCTGGACGACCTTCTCGAGCAGCGGCAGGATGTCGGCGATCGCCGAGATCTTCCGCTCGGTCACGAGGATGTACGGATCGTCGAGCGAGGCCTCCATCCGCTCCGAGTCGGTGACCATGTACGGCGAGACGTAGCCCTTGTCGAACTGCATGCCGTCTTTGGTCTCGACCTCGGTCTTGATCGTCCGCGACTCCTCGACCGTGATCACGCCGTCCTTGCCGACTTTCTCCATCGCATCGGCGATGAACGTCCCGATCTCCGGGTCGTTGGCCGAGATCGACGCAACCTGCGCGATCTTCTCTTTGCTGTCGACTTCCTTCTTGAACGACTCCATCTCTTTGACCGCGATCTCGACGGCCTTCTCGATGCCGTGCTTGATGAGCAGCGGGTTGCTGCCCGCGGTCACGTTGCGCAGACCCTCGCGGATGATCGCTTGCGCGAGCACGGTCGCGGTGGTCGTGCCGTCGCCGGCGATGTCGTTGGTCTTCGAGGCGACTTCCTTGACGAGTTGCGCGCCCATGTTCTCGAACACGTCGGGCAGCTCGATCTCCTTGGCAATCGTCACGCCGTCGTTGGTGATCGTCGGCGAGCCGAACTTCTTGTCGAGCACGACGTTGCGCCCCTTCGGGCCGAGCGTCACTTTGACGGCGTCGGCCAAGGTGTTCGCACCGCGCTCGAGCGCGCGACGCGCGCTTTCATCGAATACGAGTTGCTTTGCAGCCATGATAAAAAATGAACTCCTTAGACGCCGGCCGGCACTTTGTCGACGATGGCGAGAATGTCTTTTTCGGGGATGATGAGGTACTCGGTGCCGTCGATCTTGACTTCGCTTCCCGAGTACTTGCGATAGAGCACGCGATCGCCGACCTTGACGTGCATCTCGACAACGCTTCCTTTATCCGTCACACGGCCGGATCCGACCGCGCGGATGATGCCCTCTTGGGGCTTCTCCTTCGCAGTGTCGGGAAGGAAGACGCCGCCGCTGGTCTTGTCGTCCTGCTCTACGTGCTCGACAACGACGTTGTCGAACAAGGGCTTGAGATTCACGGAAACCTCCACAAGCTTGGTAAACTGAGGGAACTGAGCGCTTTAGCACTCTCGGCGCACGAGCGCTAGCCGTGCCATCCTAGCAGAGTCTGCCCCGGAGTGCAAGCCGGAAGGGGGGCAGCGGGCTCGAATGGCTCGCCCATGATCGGGGGGCTGGAGATCTCGCCGGGGGCCCTGCGCCACAACGCCGGGCTGCTCCGCGACCTCGTCGGGGCGCGCCGGGCGGCCTTCGTCGTGAAGGGGAACGCCTACGGCCACGGTCTCGTCCCGGTCGCCCGGGCGATCGAGCCGTTCGCGACCCGCCTCTGCGTCTACACGATCGAGGAAGCGATCGCGCTGCGCGAGGGCGGCGTGAGCGCGCCGATCCTCGTCCTCGGCCCGATTCCGCCCGACGCCCTCGACGATGCCCTCGCGGCCGGCGTGGAACTCGCTCTTTGGGGTGCGGGTGAGTTCGCTCGACGCGTCGCGACCGCGGCGCGCAAGCGACAGCGTGCGGTGCAGGTGCACGTCAAGGTCAACACCGACCTCAATCGCCTCGGCTGCGAGCCGCACGAACTCGTCGACGCGCTCGAAGATATGCTGCGCCTGTCGGAGATCTCGATCGCCGGCATCTTTTCGCATCTGGCCGCGGCAGAAGAACTCGACTCGCCGTACACGATGCGCCAGCTCGGCGCGTTCGAGAAGGCGCTCGCGCAGGCGAAGCCGCTGCTCGACCGGCGCGGCATCGCTCCGGTGCGCCACATCGCGGCGTCGGCGGCGGCGATGCTCTGGCCGCAGACGCATCTCGACATGGTGCGCTTCGGCATCGCGCTCTACGGATTGATGCCCTCGCCGCAGACGCGCGAGGCGCTCGGCGCGTCGGCGCCCGCGCTGCGGCCGGCGCTAACCTACCGCTCGCAACTCGTCGTCACGCGCACGATCGCGGCCGGCGCCTCGGTCGGCTACGGCGGAAGCTTTCACGCGCCGCGCGACATGCGCATCGGCGTCGTGCCTGCCGGTTACGCGGACGGCCTGCCGCGTGCGCTCTCGAATCGCGGCGCCTTTCTCGTTGACGGCGCGCGCTGCCCGATCGTCGGACGCATCGCGATGAACATGACGCAGATCGATCTCACGCTCGCGCCGCGCGCAAAGGCCGGCTCGACGGTGACGCTGATCGGAAGCGATGGAAGCGAGACGGTCGCCGCCGACGACTGGGCTGCCTGGGCGGAGACGATCAACTACGAGATTGTAACGCGCCTCCCGGGCGAGCTGCGCCGCGAGTACCCGCAGTAGCCTCGCGGCTACGCGACGGCCGCGATCGCCGCTTTGAGATCGAGCGTGCCGTTGTAGAGCGCGCTCCCCACGATGCACGAGTCGACGGCGCTCGGCGCCGAGTCGCGCAGCTCGCGCAGGTCGTCGAGATTGCGTGCGCCGCCGCTCGCCGTCACTCTCACCGCCGCGGCGTTCGCGACGGCGGTGAGCGCCTCGATGTCGTAGCCCTCGCCCATGCCGTCGCGCCGGATCTCGGTGAAGATGACGCGCGAGACGCCCCACTGCGCGACGCGGCGCACGAGCGCGTCGCGATCGACGGGCGTGCGCTCCTGCCATCCGTGCGTTGCGACCTGCGAGCCGCGGGCGTCGATGCCTGCGATCACCTTACCGGGAAAGCGGTTGATGATGTTGCGCGCGAGGCGCTCGTCCTCGACCATCAGCGTCCCGAGTATGATCTCCGCCGCTCCCGCGGCAAACGCGTCCTCGGCGTGCTTGACCGCGCGCAAGCCCCCGCCGGTCTGCACGGGAACGCCGACCGCCTTGCAGATGCGCTCGACGGCAGCGAGATTCTCGCCGGAGCCGAAGGCGCCGTCGAGGTCGATGACGTGCAGCCGCTGCGCGCCGGCCTCGACGAAGGCCTTCGCGCGCTCGACCGGATCGTCGTCGTACTCGACCTCGGTCGTGGGATCGCCCTGGCGCATGCGGACGCACTTTCCGCCGCGCAGGTCGATCGCCGGCACGACCAGCATCGAGATTGCTGCTATCCGCGCGCGCCGTTGACGGCGCGTTGTTCGATCGGCACGTACGGACCGGCTGCGGGTCCTTCGTAGGTTGCCTGCGGACGGATCAGCCGGTTATCGGCGAGCTGCTCGAGGATATGACCGGTCCATCCGGCGATGCGGCCGCACGCAAAGAGACAGGTGAACTCGTCGCCGGGAATTCCGAGATCGGTGAGAACCGGCGCCGTGTAGAAATCGACGTTGGCGTAGATCGTGTTTCCGGGCTTGCGCTCTTGCAGCACCTTCCGGCTCGCCTCTTCGACCGCGTGCGCGGTCTCGTACCAGCGATCGCCTCCGGCATGCGCGGCGAGTTCCTTCGCCATCGCTTCGAGATGGCGCGCGCGCGGATCGCGCACTTTATATTCGCGATGGCCCATGCCCATGATCCGCTGGCCGCGATCGAGGATGCCGCGCACGTACGCCTCGGCGTTCTCCGGCGACTTCACCTCGGCGAGGGTTCGGTACGCCGCGCTCGCAGCGCCGCCGTGCAGATCGCCCTGCAGCGTCGCCAGCGCCGCGGTCACCGACGCGTAGATATCGGCCCGGGTCGAAGCGGCGACGCGCGCGGCAAAGGTCGACGCGTTATACGAGTGGTCGGCGAGGAGCACGAAGTACGTATCGAGCGCGTCCTCTTCGATCGCGTGCGGAACCTTGCCGCCGCGCATATAGAGAAAGTTCCCGGCTTGGGAGAGGTCCGTGCGCGGCGCGATCGGCTCGAGGCCGCGGCGAATCCGATCCCATGCGGCGACGATCGTCGGGACCTTCGCGATCAACTCGATCGCCGTGTGCACGTCGGAGAGATGCTCGCCCTGGGCGTTGACCGGCGAGAAGAGGCCGAGCCCGCTGACGATCGTCCGCAGGACGTCCATCGGCCAGGCAGCCTTCGGAACGTTTTGCATCGCGTTGACGAGCGGCTCGGGAAGGGAGCGCGACGCGCCGAGCTCGCGTTTGAGAACCTCGAGCTCGTGACGATTCGGCAGATGTCCGTAGAGTAGAAGGTGGACGATCTCTTCGAACGTCGCCTGCGGCGCGAGATCGTCGATGTCGTATCCGCGATAGGTGAGGCGTCCGATCGCCCCTTCGACGTTACTGAGCTGCGTGGATCCGACGACGACGCCTTCGAGACCACGATCGACAACGGTAGGCAACGAATTCCTCCATGGATGGTGAGGTGATAGCGGTGGGGTTCCTTCGACGGCCTCCATCCTTCGACTCTTTTAGGCCTGCTCCAAAGGCATTGATGGACCGCCCGGTTGAACATGGCGCGCCTATGGACGCACTCGACCTTTCTCGCAGGCCTCCGCGCAGTCCGCGCGCCCTCCTGCCCGGCCTCGACCTCCTGATGGCGGCCCGCACGGTCGACAAGATTCGTGCGACGCTGCCGGGCGGCAACATCGGCGAATACCAAATCACGGGCTTCAGCTCGAGCTTGCTCAATGCGCTGGAGATATCCGAATCGGTGCTCCGCAAAGTTATCGCGGAGGCGCACTCCGATGCCGACGTCGCCGCTTGGATTCGAGAGCATAGCAACCCGGATCGCTACGCGGAGATCAACG
This sequence comes from Candidatus Binatia bacterium, assembly GCA_035541935.1. GTDB lineage: Bacteria > Vulcanimicrobiota > Vulcanimicrobiia > Vulcanimicrobiales > Vulcanimicrobiaceae > Cybelea. The sequence goes on from DATKMJ010000056.1 coordinate 6,698, forward strand.
CAAAGTTGGAGAGCCGTACGGTCGGAGAGCGCTTGAACGATCCGGGATTCTTGCGACGATATCCCAACGCGCGCAACCTCCCTCCGGAGACGCCGCGCCTCGACCACCTCGTCGCCGACGACGCGGAAGCGTTCGGTGCGGAGTGACTCTTAGGCGACGGATTCCCGGAGATCGGCGCGCGCTCGCGCGAAACCCACGAGTTTCTCGATCAAGGCCTCGAAGCCAATGCCGATCGCGGCGCAGGCGTCCGGGACGAGGCTCGTCGGCGTCAATCCCGGGAGCGAGTTGATCTCCAAGAGATACGGCCGGTTGTCGGCGGTGACGATAAAGTCGCTGCGCGAGTAGTCGCGCAGGCCGAGCAGCCGGTGCGCCGAGAGCGCGATCATCTGCAGGCGGGCGGCCAAGTCGCCGTCGATCGGCGCGGGAACGATGTGCGTGCTGCCGCCGGGCTCGTACTTCGCGCCGTAACTGTAGAAGCCGTCGCGGTTGGCGACGATCTCGAGGATCGGCAGCGCCTCTTCGCCGAGCACGGCGCACGTGAACTCCCGCCCTTGCACGTACTCCTCGGCGAGAATCTGCGCGTAGTTCTTCGAGGCGTCGAGCATCGCGCTCGTCCACTCCTCGTGCGTGCGCACGATCGTGACGCCGGCCGACGAGCCCTCGAAGCGCGGCTTGATCACGAGCGGCAGATCGAGCGATCCCGGCAGCAGCGGCAGCGTGCCGCCGGTGAGATCGAAGAGATCCCAAACCGGCGTCGGCAGACCCTCGGCGGCAAGGAGCTTCTTCGTTAGATGCTTGTCCATCGAGAGCGCCGCCGCTTCGAGCGCGCTTCCCGTGTAGGGAATCGAGAGGTACTCGAGCAGAGCCTGTACGTGACCGTCCTCTCCGCCGGGTCCGTGGAGCGCGATGAAGACGAGGTCGGGCCGCAGTTCGCGCAGCGCGTCGAGGAAACGTTCGTCGTAATCGAGCGAATGCGCGTCGTAGCCGAGTGAGTGCAGCGCGCGCAGAACCTCCGACCCCGATTTGAGCGAGATCTCGCGTTCGGCGCTGTTGCCGCCCATGACGACGGCGACCGTGGCTTTGCCACCGTTACTACGTTGCATCGATGAAGACTCCGACCAAGTGCACTTCGAGTTGCAGTTCGACGCCCCAGCGGTCGAGCACCGCGCGGCGCACCCGCGCGAGCAACGATGCGACGTCTCGCGCCGTGGCTCCGCCTAGGTTGTTGATGAAGTTGGCGTGCAGCGGCGAGACTTCCGCCCCTCCTTCGCGCCACCCCTTGGCGCCGGCGGCCTCGATCAACCGCGCCGCCTTGTCGCCCTCGGGATTGCGGAAGCACGACCCGGCGTTGGGGAGCGCGATCGGCTGCGTCGCCTTCCGCCTGACCAGCCGGGATCGCATCTCCTCGCGCACCGTGCTGACGCTCGCGCGCGGAAAGGCGAGCGTCACGCGCGAGACGACGACGTTCCGGTCGAGCGTCGAGTGCCGGTAGAGGTAGCGTACGCCGGCGAGGTGCGGCTCGGGACGCCCCGGCGACTGCACCCATACCTCGCGGACGAAATCGCCGATCTCGCGGTCGGTGCCCGCGTTCATCCGCAGCGAGCCGCCGACCGTGCCGGGAATTCCCGCGAGCGAGCCGATTCCCGCGGCCCCGGCCGACGCGGCCTTCGCGGTGACGAGCGACATGTCGGCCGAGCCCCCGGCTTCGACGATCGCGTAGTCGTCATCGCCGGTAACCCGCACCGACGCGAACTCGCCGGCGAGACGTATCACGATGCCGCGAATTCCCCCGTCGCCGACGAGCACGTTGCTTCCGCCGCCGATCATCCACCACGGCATGCGCCGCCGCGCGCAAAAGCGCAGGAGCTCCGCCAGCTCGGCCTCGCTCTCGACCGTAACCAACGCGTCGGCGGGACCGCCGATCTTCCACGACGTGTACGGCGCGAGCGGCTCGTCGAAACCGGCGCGCTCTCCGAAGAGCTCGCGCAGCGCGGCGCGGTCGCTCTCGCGCAAGAGGCTGCGCAACGCGCGCTCGGTCGTGACGCTCACGCTTGCACCGGCGCCGTTTGGCCGGCAGCCGCTTCGCGTACGCGCCGCGCGAGCGACACCGCGACCTCGCTGATGTTGCCTGCGCCGAGCATCAGCACGATCGCGCCGGGCGGGGCCTCGGCGAGCAAGCGGCTCTCGAGGTCTTCGACGCGTTCGACGTAGGCGACGTTCGCGCCGATCGCGGCGAGCGCGTCGCCGATCGAGCGTTCGCTCACGCCGGGAATCGCCGGCTCCGATGCGGCGTAGACGGGCGCGAGATAGACGCGGTCGGCGTCGCGCAGCGCTTGCGCGAACTCGCGCGCGAGATACGCGGTCCGAGAGTAGCGGTGCGGCTGAAAGGCGACGACGATCGGGCCGCGATGATAGAGACGCGCCGCGGCGATCGTCGCGCGCACCGCCGTCGGATGGTGCGCGTAATCGTCGACGACCGTCGCGCGAGCGTTGTTCGCGAGGATGTCGAAGCGGCGTCGCACGCCGCGGAAACCGCGCAGCGCCGCGGCGATCCGGGCGAACGGAACGCCGAGCTCGTTCCCGACGGCGATCGCGGCGAGCGCGTTCTGGACGTTCATCACTCCGGGAACGCGCAGCTCGACCACGCCGAGGCGCCGATCGCCGCTCCACGCCTCGAATTCGGAGCCGAAGTCGCGGAAACGCATCGCGGCGGCGCGGACGGTCGCGCGCGCATCGAGGCCGAAGGTTACCGTGCGCGCGCGCAGATCGTGCGACGTCAGCGACGCGGAGAGCGCGTTATCCGTTCCGACGATCGCGAGACCGTCGTCGGGAAGCTTGCCGAGAAATTCGCCGAACGCGCGCGCGAGCGCGGGAAGCTCGTCGTCGCTCGTCAAGTGATCGTTCTCGACGTTGGTAACGATCGCGATCGACGGCTCGAGCAGCGCGAAGGAGCCGTCCGACTCGTCGGCCTCGGTGACGAACCACGGAGCGGTGCCGTCGTGCGCGTTCGTTCCGAGCGCGACGTCGATGCCGCCGAGCACGAGCCCGGCGTCGATGCCGCCGCCGCGCAGGACGGCGTGCGTCATCGCGGTCGTCGTCGTCTTGCCGTGCGTTCCGCAGACGGCGATGCTGCGCCGGCCCCGCAGCAGCTTCGCGAGCATCTCGCCGCGATGCAGCAGCGGAACGCCGCTGCGCGCTGCCGCGAGATACTCCGGATTGTTGCGATCGATCGCGGAGCTGACGATGACGACGCTTGCGTCGCGAACGTTGCGCGCGTCGTGCCCGATCGTCACCCGCACGCCCTCCGCGCGCAGCTCCTCGATGAGCGGCGTGACGCAGACGTCGGATCCGGAGACCGATTCGCGGCGCGCGAGCAGCACGCGCGCGATCGCGCTCATCCCGATTCCGCCGACGCCGACGAAGTGATACGTCGTCACGCCGCGTTCTTTCTCGCCGCGAGCGCGTCGATCCGGGCGAGGATCGCGTCGAGCGGATCTCCGCCGGCCAGACGCGCCGCGGCATCGGTGAGTTCGCGCAGGCGCGGCTCGCCGGCGGCGCTCGCGAGCGCCGCGGCCAGGCCTCCGGCGCGCAGCTCGTCGTCGGTCAGCACGACCGCGGCGCCCGCTCGCTCGAAGCGCGTCGCGTTCGCCGTCTGGTGGTCCTCGGCGGCAAACGGATACGGAACGAGGATCGCCGGCTTACCGAGCGCCGCCAGTTCGCCAAGCGTCGAGGCGCCGGCGCGCGCCAGCACGAGATCGGCGACGGCATAGGCGTCGGCCATGTCGTCCAAGTACGGACGCGAGTGCGGCAAGCTCGCGCGCACGCGCTCGTAGTCGCCGGCCCCGGTCAGCGCGAGCACCTGCCAACCCGGCGGAACGGCGCCGCTCTCGACGAGCGCGACGAGCGCATCGTTGATCGAACGCGCGCCTTGGCTGCCGCCCATCGCGACGAGCGTTCGCAACGACGGGTCGAGACCGAGCGCGGCGATCGCGTCCTCGCGGCGCGGCAGCGCGCGCAACGACGCGCGAATCGGAACTCCGGTCGCCCTGTACTTGCGTTCCGCGCGCGAATCCGCGGGAGCCGAGCCCCAGATCTCGTCGACGATCGGCGCCAGCAGCCGGTTCGTCAATCCCGGCGAGACGTTCGGCTCGAGGAGCACGACCGGAGCCGTCGAGAGGCCGAACGCGCGGCGAATGCGCGCGGCGAGCGCGACCGGAAAGCAGACGTAGCCGCCGGTCGCGATCACGAGATCCGGGCGGCGCGCCGCCAGCAGGCGAAGACTCTGCAAGGTTCCGCGCAGATTCGATGCGAGCGTCGCGAAGAGTCCGAACGAGAGCGCGCGGGGCAGCGGCCGGCTCGCGATCGTATCGAGCGCGTACCCCGCTTTCGGAACGATCGTCGCCTCGAGCCGGTCGGCGGCGCCGATGAACGCGATCTGGGCGCTCCGCCCGCGCAGCGCGTCGGCGATCGCGATCGCCGGATAGAGATGCCCGCCGGTGCCGCCGCCTGCGAAGACGACGGTCACGCGTTCCTGTTTATTCGGCGATGACGTCCGACGTTCGCGATGAGCGCGACGGCGATCAGATTAACGACGAGCGAGCTCCCGCCGAACGAGATGAAGGGCAGGGGAACGCCGGTTACCGGCCACGACGACGAGACCACGCCGATGTTGATGAATGCCTGGATCGTGATCATCGCCGCGCATCCGACCGCCAGGAAGAATCCGAAGCGATCCGGCGCGGCGAGCGCGATCCGAATCGCCCGGTAGGCGAGCGTAACGAAGAGCACGATGACGGCGAGCGTGCCGATCAACCCGAGCTCCTCGCCGAGCACGGAGAAGATGAAGTCCGTGTACTGTTCCGGCAGATAGAAGAACTTTGCGCGCGACGCGCCGAGGCCGACGCCGAAGATGCCGCCGCTGCCGAGCGCCAAGAGCGATTGCACGATGTGGAAGCCCGTGTTCAACGGATCCTTCCAAGGGTCGACGAACGCAAAGATCCGCGCTCGCCGGTACGGGCTCGCGAGCACCGTCAGCGCGGCAAACGGAACCGTCGCGATCAAGACCGCGCCGAGATGAACGAGGCGCGCGCCGGCCGCGAAGAAGAGCGCCAGCGCGGTGAAGACGAGCAGACTCGCGGTTCCCATATCGGGTTCCTTGAGCACGAGCACCGCCATGATCGCGACCGGGACGCAAAGCGGGAAGAGACCGCGCGGCAGCGAGGTTATGCGCTCGCCGCGCGCCGACAGCGCCGCGGAGAGATAGATCACGAGCGCGAGCTTCGCGAACTCCGACGGTTCGAGGCTGAACGACGCGGTGCCGATCCAGCGGCGTCCGCCGTTGACGCCGAGGCCGATGTGCGGAACGAAGACGAGAACGAGGCCGATGCCCGCCGCGAGCAAGAGCCACGGCGCGACTTGGCGCAGACGCTGATACTGCAGCCGGTAGCATGCGTAGGCGGCGACGAGCCCGACCGCGAGCCAGACGAGTTGGCGCTTTAGATAGTAGGCGATGTCGCCGTGCTGCGCGTACGCCGTCGCGCTCGATGCCGAGAATACCATGACGAGCCCGATCCCGATGAGGGCGGCGACCGCTGCAAAGAGCACGGTATCGAGCGGAGCCGCCGCGTGCGCCGGAAGCGGCGAGCCGTGCGCCGGATCTCGGCGCTGCCGAAGCGTCGCCGTGCTATGCACCGGCGGGCTGCCTCAACGCTTCGACCGCGGCAGCGAAGCGCTCGCCGCGATCTTCGGCCGACGCGAACATGTCGAACGACGCGCACCCCGGCGAGAGCAATACGATGCCTCCCGGCGGCGCGAGTTCGCGCGCGCGACGCACCGCCGCCTCGATCGACTCGGCGCGTTCGCCGGCAACGCCGTCGGCGGCGCGCAGGATCTCGCCGGCGGTCTCGCCGATCGCGATCAGCGCCGAGGCGCGCTCGCGAATCTGCTCCCCCATCGCGTCGAACGCCATTCCTTTCGAACGTCCGCCGGCGATGAGAACGATCGGCCGGTCGTAGGTTCGCAGCGCGGCGATCACCGATGCGGGATTCGTTGCCTTCGAATCGTCGACGTAGCGCACGCCGTCGATCTCGGCGACCGTCTCGAGCCGGTGCGGCATCGGCACGAACGTTGCGACCGCATCGCGCAAGGCCGCCGGGGAGCAGCCGGCTGCGAGTGCGGCGAGCAGCGCCGCCATCGCGTTCGCAACGTTGTGATCGCCGGCGAGCGGGATCTCGGCGCGCGTCACGACCGGGACCGGCCGCGGATCGCCCGCCACCGGAGCGTAGATAACGACGCCGTCGCGCAGGTACATCGTGGCCGCGTCGTCGCCGTCGAGCGAGAACCAGAGCTGACGCGCCTGGACGCGGGTATCTCCGTGACGCCAGTGGAGCGATCGGATGCGCGGGTCGTCGAGATTGCCGACGAACCAGTCGGTCAGCGATTGGTTCGCGCAGATGCGGTACTTCGCTTCGGCATACTCGTCCATCGAGTGGTAGCGATCGAGATGATCGGGGGCGATGTTGAGCAGCACCGCGATCCGCGGTTTGAACGCGCGGATCGTCTCGAGTTGGAACGACGAGACCTCGGCGACCACCCACGCGTCCTCGCCGACACCGCGCACTTCCTTAATAAGCGGGTTGCCGATGTTGCCGCCGACGCGAACGGTCAGGCCGCAACTGCGCAGCAGGTGGCCGATCATGGCGGTCGTCGTCGACTTGCCCTTCGTTCCGGTAACGGCGACGATCGGCGCCTTGCAGAGCCTGTACGCAAGCTCGATCTCGCCGAAGACGGGAACGTTTGCCTCGTGGAGACGCCGCACGACGGGCGCTACCGGCGGCACGCCCGGCGAGAGCACGGCGCAGGTCAGCTCCCCGACTATCCGCTCGATCTCGCTCGCCTCGACGAAGCGCGCTCCGAAAGCGCTCGCCGTCGCGATCGCCTCACCGAGTTCGGCGCTCGGCTTCTCGTCGGTCGCGTAGAGCTTCACGCCCTGCTCGCCGAGCACCTCGATGGACGCGAGGCCGCTGCGGCCGATGCCGATGACCAACACCGTGTCGCGCCGGTCGAACTGGTAGGCGTCGCTCATCGCGCGATCGCCCATCCGAGCAGCGAACAGAGCAGCGACGCAACCCAGAAGCGCTCCGTCACTCTCGTCTCGGGCCAGCCTCCGAGCTCGAAGTGATGGTGCAGCGGGCTCATCCGCAGAATGCGGCGCCCGCGCGTCGCCTTGAAGTACGAAACCTGCAAGATAACGGAGAGCGCTTCCGCCACGAAAACTCCGCCAACCACCACGAGCAACAGCATTTCGCCGCTGAGGATCGCTACGCCCGCGAGAAGCGCGCCGAGCGCGAGCGAGCCGGTGTCGCCCATGAACATCTTCGCGGGATGCCGGTTGAATAACAGGAAGCCCGCGCACGCGCCCGCACCCGCCGCGGCCGCGCTCGCGGGACCCGGCAGCGCCGTCGCCGACGCGACGAGCGCGCAGGCGGCGAGCGGCGGAATCATCGTGCCGGCCGCGAGACCGTCGAGACCGTCGGTCAGGTTGACGGCGTGGGTCGTCGCCGTGATCGCGAGGATTCCGAGCACGAGCCAGAGCCAGTGCGGCCCGATGAGCCAGAACGTGCCGGCGTGGAAGAGCGCGTCGGGCCGCGCGAGACTCGACGACTCGGCCACGAGACGTAAGAAGATTACGGCGGCCAGTGCGGTCGCGAGAAGCTTCGTGCGCGCGCGCAATCCCCGGTTCGAGCCCGCGCGGATGGCGAGGAGGTCGTCAATCGCCCCGACGCCGGCGCAGAGCGCGACGAGGAGCACCAGCTCCGGCAGCAACGGAGCGCGCTCGATCGCGAGCACGCCGAGAAGTACGACGACGAAGATAATCCCGCCCATCGTCGGCGTCCCGGTTTTGACGCCGTGCGTCTGCGGCGCGTCTTCGTAGGCCCGCTGACGCACGCCGAGCCGCTGGAAACTACAGAGCAGCACCGCTCCCGTCAATGCCGCGACCGCGAGGCCGAAGAGCGTCCAGAGAGCGAGCGCGAGGAGCGCGTGCCCGGTCACGACGCGCCGCCGGAGAGCAGCGGATTGGCCCCGTCGCCGCGCCATTTGAGGACGACGACCGGCGTCTGCTCGTCGCTGTTGCCGTGCGGATTCTCGAGCAGCGCCGATTCGACGCCGGCCGCATTCACGCCGCCGCCGGCGCCGAGGACCTTCGCGACGCGCAGGTCGTTCGCGTCGACGACTGCGGCCGCGACGCCGGTTCGCTCGAAGAGCGTGCGCGCGAACCCCGCGGGATCGCGCGGCGCGAGCACGATGGCGCGCTCGTAGGGCGGCATCGTTCCCGTGTAGCCGTCGAAGGCGGCGATCGCACTTCCCATCACGCGGTAGAAGGCGCCGCGCACGCCGATGAGGCGCCCGGCAGCCTGCAAGAAGGTCGCGCAGAGAACGCGCCATCGGCCCGCGCTGTCGATGACGAGTTGCATGGACTCGGGCTGGCTGATCGTCGCCATCGGACCCGCCCGGCGCGCGAGCGCATAGGCGAGTCGCGACGGGCGAATCGCTTCAGCCGCCACGAACTCGCCTTGCGCGATGGCAACCGCGCTCTCGGAGACGGCGATGACGTCGCCGGGCCGCGCGATGCCGCGCACCGCGCGGGCGACGAGCGCGGCGAGGTCGTCTCCCGGCCGAACGAGCGGCGTTCGAACCGGAATCGCCGTCAGGCCGGCGGGGAGGCCGGAGCGCGAGAGGGCGAGGCTCCGCATTGCAAGGCTCACGAGCGCAACTCTTCGACGATCTCTTCCAACTTGTATTTACGCGAGCCCTTGAGCAGCACGACGTCGTCGGGACGCGCGTGCTCGCGCAGCCATCGGGCTGCGTCCGCGTTCGTCTCGATCCGCACGATGCGCTCCGTGCCGAGCCCGCCGCGCTCCGCGCCGCTGGCGAGATCGCCGGCGTGCTCTCCCTGCACGAGCAGCAGCAGGTCGACGCTCCCGGCTGCGTGCTCGCCGACGCGTTCGTGCAGCGCGGCCGACTCCTCGCCCAGCTCGGCCATCCCCGCAAGAACGGCGATGCGACGCCCGGCCGTCTCCGCGGCGAAGGCGTCGAGCGCGGCGATCGTCCCGCTCGCGTTCGCGTTGTAGGCGTCGTAGATCAGCGCGACCCCGCCGGCGAGCGCAATCCGATCGTACCTTCCGTGCGGCAGCCGCGCGCATGGAATCCGGCGGACGATCTCGTCGACGGCCACGCCGAGCTCGAGCGCGCCAGCGACGGCCGCCGCGAGGTTTGCGCGATTATGAAGCCCCGGAAGGCGCACGTCGACCTCGTACTCGATCGTCGCACCGCGGTCGCGGCGGACGAGGCGCGTAGCGCCGTCGAACGCGATCAGCGGCTCCAATCCGCTCGGATGCTCGATCGCATTGAGATCCCCGGCGAACCAAACGGGAGGATGCGCGAGCGAGCCGGCGCGACGGCGCGAGACCTCGTCTCGGGCGTTGAGGATCGCGCGCGCTCCCAGCGCGAAGAGCGACCACTTCGTCTCCTCGAGGCGCCGGCGCGAACCCATGATCTCGAGGTGCGCCTCGCCGACGTTCGTCAAGATGCCCAGTTGCGGGCGAACGATCTCGACGAGCGCCGCAATATCGCCGAACCGGCGCGCGCCGAGCTCGGCGATCACGACGTCGTTGCTCTCGTTCGCGGCGGCGAGAAGCAACTTGCTCACGCCGATCTCGTTGTTCTCGTTCTCCGGCGTCGCCGCGACGCGCTCGCCGTACTTCGCGACGAGCAGCGCGGCCAGCAGCTCCTTCGTCGTCGTCTTGCCCGCGCTTCCGGTGATCGCGACGACGCGGCCGCGAAAGAGGGCGCGCGCGGCGCCTGCCAGCGCCATGTAGGCCGCCTTCGTATCCGCGACGATCGCCGTCGCGACGCCTGCGACCGCGCGATCGGGTCGATCCACGACGAGCATCGCGGCGCCGCGGCGCGCTGCCTCGGCGACGAAGTCGTGTCCGTCGAAACGTTCGCCGTGCAGCGCGACGAACGTGTCGCCCGCTTCGAGGGTACGGGTGTCGGTGGTCGCTCGAACGCGCTCGGGAGCGGCCGCGGCGTCGTGGAGGCGCGCGCCCGTCGCGGCGATCGCGATCTCGAGAGGAAGGCTCATCGTCGCGCGAGCGCCTCGCGCGCGACCGCGGCATCGTCGAAGGGCAGCACGCGCTCGCCGACGATCTGATACGTCTCGTGACCCTTGCCTGCGATGAGGACGACGTCGCTCGCGCGCGCCTCTGCGATCGCCCGTTCGATCGCACGCCGGCGGTCGAGCTCGACGACGTGGTCGGCGCCGCCGACGCCGCGCTCGATCGCATCCACGATCGCTTGCGGCTCCTCGGAGCGCGGATTATCGCTCGTCAGGTAGATACGGTCGGCGTGCCGCGCGGCCACCGCGCCCATCTCCGCGCGCTTGCCGCGGTCGCGATCGCCGCCGCAGCCAAAGACGACCGCCAGCGAACCGCTCGTCGTCTCGCGCAGCGCGCGCAGCACGTTCTCGAGCGCGTCGGGGGTGTGGGCGTAATCCACCACGACGTTGACGCCGCCTGCGCTCAACCGTTCCATGCGCCCGGGGACGCCCGGCATCGCGGCGAGGCCGCGCGCGCTCGTTGCGTCGTCGATTCCGCAGAGACGCGCGACGCCGATCGCCGCGAGCGCGTTCCAGACGTTGAACCGGCCGCCGACTTGCAGCTCGAAGCGCCGTCGGTCGAGTGTGAAGCGCGTCGCGTCGGACGCTACCTCGATATCCGCGGGCGCGAGCAGCGCCCCGGGTTGAGTTCCGTACGTTACGACCTCGCGTCCCTCGTCGCGAAGCTCGCCGGCCCATCGCGCTCCGTAGGCATCGTCGAGGTTGAGAACGGCTGCCGGCGCGAGCTCGAAGAGGCGGCGCTTCGCCGCGGCGTATGCCTCGAGCGTCTCGTGAAAGTCGAGATGGTCTCGGGTCACGTTCGTCAGCGCCGCGACGCGAAGGCGCACGTCGTCGACGCGTCCGAGCGCGAGCGCGTGCGAACTGACCTCCATCGCGACGGCCTTCGCGCCGTCGTCGCGCATCTGCGCGAGCAACGCCTGGAGCTCGGGAGGCTGCGGCGTCGTGTTCTCCACCCGCCACCGGCGCGAACGAAATTCGGCGCCGACGGTTCCGATGATGCCGCACGGAATCTTCCCCGCATCGAAAATCGCTGCGACCATGTGTGCCACGCTCGTCTTGCCGTTCGTGCCGGTGATGCCGATCGCATCGAGCGAGCGAGAAGGATCGTCGTAGAATGCGGCGGCGAGCAGCGAGAGCGCTCGCCGCGAATCGGCGACGGTGACGACCGTCGCGCTCGCGGGAACCGGCGTTGCGCGCTCGACGACGACCGCGGCCGCTCCGGCGGCGACGGCGTCCGCGGCGTGGTGATGGCCGTCGCTCTTCGTTCCACGCAACGCGACGAAGAGCTCGCCCGGCTTAACCGCGCGCGAGTCGATCGCGATGCCGGTAATCGGCAGATCCTGGTTGCCGCTAACGTCCGCCGCGGGCAGACGGCCGAGCAACGCCGTCAGCGGGACCCGTCTACCGTCCATTGCGCGCGACGACCGCGCTGGGCAGAACCCCTGCGTGCAGCATCGCGGCGCGCGCGATCTCCGAGAACGCGGGCGCTGCGACGACGCTGCCGTAATACGAACCGATAGGACGCTCGATCTTGACGTAGATGAGATATCTCGCGCGCGGATACGGAACCATGCCGATGAACGACGCGGCGTAATAGCCCGGCCGGTAGAGGCCGTCGACGACCATCTGCGCGGTACCGGTCTTTCCGGCGGTCGCATAACCGGGGATCTGCGCGGTCGGATCGCCGGTGCCGTGCAAGACGACGGCGCGCAGAAACTCGCGCAGCTGCGCGGCGGTTCGTTCGGAGAAGATGCGGCGACCGACGGCGGGCGCGTAGTGCTGGACGAGCTTGCCGTCCTGGTCGTAGACGGCGTTGACGATGCGCGGCTGCACGAGCAGCCCGCCGTTTGCAATCGCGCAGTAGTAACGCGCCATCGCGAGCGGCGTCACCGAGACGCCCTGTCCGAACGACATCGTCGCAAGCGACGAGCCGCTCCACTGCGAGGGCGGCGGAACGATTCCCGGGTTCTCGCCGGGCAGGCCCGCCCCCGTCGGCGACCCGAAGCCGGCCTTGCGTTCCATCGCGTAGAGCGTCTTCGCGCCGATCGCGAGCCCGACTTCCGCGGCGCCGACGTTGTGCGAGTACTCGACGATCTGCTCGAGAGTCTCGCTTCCTCCGGTTCCGGCCATGAAGCCGTCTTCCGCGTTGTGAATCGTCTGACCGCCTACCTCGAGCACGTCGTGAGCGGGGAAACGCGACGAGAGCGTCACCTTGTGCGATTCGAGCGCCGCCGCGGCGGTGACGAGCTTGTACGTCGATCCCGGCTCGTACGCGTCCATGACGGCGCGGTCGCGCCGCTGGGAATCGCCGAACTTCCAGAACCGATTCGGATCGAAATCGGGCAGATTCGCGAGCGCGAGGATCTCGCCGGTCCACGGATCCATCACGATGACGGAGCCGTCGAGCGCGTGGAAGCTCTGCACCTGCTTCGCGAGCGCGCGCTCGGCGACGAACTGCAGGTAGGGATCGATCGTTAGCTGCAGGTTCAGGCCCGGCTGCGACGGCGTGATGATGCGTTCTTGGCCGAATGGGATCGGACGCCCGAACTCGTCCGCCTCGAGCGTTACGCGGCCCGAGCGCCCGCGCAGCACGTCGTCGTAGGCGTACTCGACGCCGTCGAGGCCGTTCTCGTCGGTTCCAACGAAGCCGAGCACGGTCGAAGCGAGGCGCCCGCTCGTGTCGACGCGCAGTCCGGTATCTTCTTCCTTTAAGTCGACGCCGAGCAGGTTGAGGCCGCGCACGCGCGCCGCGGTCTCGTGCGGAACCTTGCGCGCGATCCAGACGAACCAGAGATGCCGGTCGTGCAGCGCCGCGACGGTTGAGGCATCGAGCTTGCCGAAGATCCCTTGGAGCTTCAGCGCGGTCGCGTCGGGATCCACGATCTCGCGCGGCACGGCGTAGACGCTCTCCGACGGCATCGAGCGAACGAGCACGTTGCCGTTGCGGTCGAGGATGCTGCCGCGGCGCGCGAAGATTTCAACCGTGTCCGAACGCTGCGCCAGCGCCTTGCGCGCGTAGAGCGCCCCTTTGAGCCCTTGCACGTCGACGAGCCGCCACGCGAGAAAGAGCGCGACGGCGAGGCATAGATAGAAGAAGATTCGGGCGCGCATCGGAGCGACCCGCGCAAAGGTTCGCTGATGCATCGCGCGGCGGCTCTAGCGGCCTACTGCTGGCGGCGCAACGCCGGCGCGAAGAATCCGGCGAGCGACGAGAACACCGGGAAGCGCAGTCCGGATTGCGCGACTCGCGGCTGCTCGAGGCGAACGACGGCGAGACGCTGCGGCTCGTGCATGCCGAGGCGCGCCGCGAGCTGCGCCAGCCGATCGTCGGAGCGCAACGCGGCGATGCGGTCGTCGAGCCGCATCGTCTGCTCCTGCAGGGCCTCGCGCTGCGCGCGCGCCTTCGCCACTGCGTAACTCAGTCCGGTCAGGCTCGACGTCAGCACGACGTAGCCCATGAGCAGCACGAGCACGCAGAAGAGCGCGGTGAAGACGCGAGCGACGCCCGTGTAGCGGGCGCGCGACTTCCGCACGATTCGCCGCTGCGTCGCGGCTCGAGCGGTGCGCGGGTTTGCGATGCGCGAGGGTCGGTCGAAGAAACGCGGCTGGACCACTCAACTCACCTTTCGTTCTGCCGCGCGAAGCTTCGCGCTGCGCGAGCGGCGATTCTCGGTTACTTCTCGGTCGTCGGGAAGAACGGGGCGCTTCGTGAGGACGTCGAGGCGCTCGTCGTCGCGGAAGGTCTCCTTGACGATGCGATCCTCGCCCGAATGAAAGCTGATCGCGACGATGCGTCCGGCCTTGCGCAGCCTGCCGATCGCGCCGTGCAGGCCGTCCCGCAGCGCGTCGAGCTCGTCGTTGACGACGATGCGCAGCGCTTGGAAGACGCGCGTCGCGGGATGAATCCGCTCGCGCCGGCCGCGCCGCTGCACGACGCCGGCGACGAGGCTCGCGAACTCCGACGTCGTGTTCGGAAGCGTTCCGCGCGAACGGCGCGTTACGATAACGCGCGCGATGCGCCGCGCTTGGCGTTCCTGGCCGTAGCGGAAGAAGATCTCCGCGAGCTCCGCCTCGCTCGCGGTCGCAAGAATATCGTAGGCGCTCGGCCCGACCGCGGGGTTCATGCGCATATCCAGCGGCCCCGTGCTTCCCAGCGAGAAGCCGCGGTCCGCATCCTCAATTTGCATCGAAGAGACTCCCAGATCGAAGAGAACGCCGTCGACCGTCTCGATCGAGAGCCGGTCGAGGACGTTGGGAAGATCCCGAAAGTTGGCTGACGCGAAGGTGAAGCGCGGATCGGAGATCGCCTCCGCCCGCCGCACCGCTTGCGGATCGGCGTCTATTCCGATCAGGCGTCCCGAGTCGAGGCGCTCCAAGATCGAACGCGTATGGCCGCCCGCACCGAAGGTCGCATCCACGTAGATGCCGCCCGGCCGGACCGCGAGATACTCGACGGCCGGTTTGAGCAGCACGGCAACGTGCATCACGCGCGCGCCACATCCTATAACCCAAACTCGGCCATGAAGCCGGGTGTCTCGTCGTCCGGAGGCGCGCCGAACGTGTAGCGTTCCTTGGCCCAGACTTCGATTCGAGTCAGGAGCCCGACGGAGACGACTTGGCGTTCGATGCCCGCGTAGGAGCGAAGGAGCGCCGGGACGAGCATGCGGCCTTGGCTGTCGGGCGCAACCTCCTCGGTGTGCGCGAAGAGGTATCTAAAGTAGCGCCGATACTTATCGTCCTTCTGGTGGACCGACTCGAATCGGCCGCAAAGCTCGATCCAGGTGGCCATCGGGTAGAGGGCGAGGCAGGGGTCCGGGTAGGCGATGGTTAGGACGAACTGGGGGCCGAGGCGCTCGCGGAACCGCGCAGGCACGATGAGGCGTCCCTTGTGGTCAAGGGCATGCTGCTCCGAGCCGGCAAAGCGCGGCAGTTCAGCGTGCAAAGAATCCTCCGCAAAGCACCACTAGGCACTACTTCACACCACTATACGCCCCAGGGTTGGCGAAGGCAAGGCTGTTAGCACTCCCCTAAGAGGAGTGCTATGGACCTCCGAGCCCCTATTGATAAAGAGGAGAGCTCGAGGGCGCGCTTGGGCTAGAGTGCGATCAGCAGCGGATCGCGCTGCCCTTTCTTGGCGCCGATCTTGTAGGTCTTCGTCGGTTTCGCCGACGGCTTCGTCGCGTCGAACAGGTCGATCTGGCCGTTGACGTCGGTCGCGTTCGGCGCGGCTGCGTAGAGGACGTTCGAGGAGTCTACGGCGACCCCGGCATAGCCGTAATCGCCGGCGCCAAAGGTCGCCGCGGGCTTCGCGTTTCCGTTCTGCGAGCCGCCGAACTCGAGCACCATACCGTCGTCCTCGTCGGCCACGTAGACGTTGCCATTGGCGTCGACGGCGATGCCCTCGGGTTCGTTGACGAGCGTCTTCGAACCGGCGATCGTTCGGATCGGCGCAACGTTCTGAGCCCCCGGCGCCAGCGGCGCGAATTCCAACACGTCGTTTGTGCAGTTCGTCCCGAAGCCTTGCTGCGTTACGAAGAGATCGCCTTTGCTATCTACTGCGATTCCGATGGCCGCGCAGAGCGTCGTCTTCTTGCCGGAGAGCGTCGCGATCGGCGTGCTGCCGAGCGGATCCGCCGCGTACTCCGAGATTTCGCCCGTGTACTGATCCGCGATGTAGACGTGCGCCCCATCGCCGGCGAGCCCGTCGGCGGTCAGGCCCTTGTCGAAAGCGATCGGCGCGGCGTTGCCGCTCGCGCCGGCGGCGTACTCGTAAACGCCGAGCGCCGTTCCGCTCCCTGAGACGTAGACGTTCCCTTCCGCGTCCGTCGTCGCGCCGAGCGGACCCGAGAGTCTCGTCTTCTTCCCGGAGATGAGCGTCAGGCGTTTGCCGGTGGTCGCGTCGAACGTGCCGAGCGACTTCGAGAGCGAAAACGGAACGACGATCTCCTGCGCCGATTTCGCCGGACGCGCGCCGGCTTGGGCGCCTGCGCCGGGCGCCGGCCCGGTGACGCCGGGCAACGAGCAGCCCGCCAGCACCGAAGCCGAGGCAAATGCAAAGAAAGCGGCCGATAAATAACGGTACATGGGAAATCTATTCCGCTTCCAATCCGAGCTACCCCTGCGCGACCCGTCCTACGGAGGGGCGAGCATCGCGGCGATATCCGACGACGCGGTCGGATAGCCGAAGAGCACGCTCCCGAGGGCGATCGCGGGAATCTTCGCGCGGATCGCGAGCGCGAAGACGTTGATGAGTTCCTCGGCATGCGGCGAGAGAACGTGGGCGCCGAGAATCAAGCCGCTTCCCTCTTCGATGAGGATCTTGTATGCGGCGGCGCGCGCGCGCACGCGGCGCGACGAGTACCACGTTACCGCGTCGCCTTCGCGCACGGCGAATCGCAGCCCGAGCGCTCGCGCCCGCTCCTCCGTCAATCCGGCCGACCCGAGCGCGGGATCGGTATAGACGAGGCTGGCAAGCCCCGCGAAATCCATCGGGTAACGATTGCCTTCGAGCAGGTTGCGCGCGACGAGGTCGCCCTCGGCGGCGGCCGTCGGCGTCAGCGGCAGCCCGCCGCCGTCGGCGCAGTCGCCGACCGCGTAAACCGCGGGATTGCTCGTGCTCTGCAGGTACTCGTTCACCTTGACGCCCCTCGGCGTGCGTTCGACGCCGGCCGCCTCGAGCGCGAGCGCGTCGAGATCGGGAACGCGCCCTGCGGCGTGAACGGCGAGATCGCAATCGTACGCGAACTCCGTTCCGTCGCGCGTTCCGTGCAGGCGCAGGCCCTCGGCCGTCTTCTCGACGGCGCCGAGATCGACGTTCACGCGCACGTCGATGCCGACGCTCGCGCTGACGCCGACGATGCGATCGACGAGCGAGGGCTCGAAGCCGGTCAGCACGCGCGGGCCGCGTTGAAAGACGACCGGCGCAGCTCCGGCGCGCGCGCCGAGGTGCGCGAACTCAAACGCGATGTAGCCGCCCCCGACGAACGCGATGCGCTCGGGCAGCCGATCGAGATCGAGAAAGCCGGTGCTCGTGATGAGATGCTCTTCGCCCGTCAGATGCAGCGTCTGCGGACGCGCGCCGGCGGCGAGCACGATGCGAGGCGAGTGCAGTGGCTCGCCTGCCACGACGAGCGTCGTCGCGTCGGTAAACTTCGCCTCGCCGTGATACGTTGCGATTCCGGCCGCGCGGAACTGCGCTTCGCGCGCGGCGGGCACCGGATCGGTGAACGTTCGCTTGAATGCCATCAACTGGGGCCAGTCGATGCGGGCGCCGCCCGCGATGCCGCTGCCGGTCATGCGCCGATCCCAATCGACGAGCTCGGCCGCGCCGACGAGAACTTTCTTCGGATCGCAACCCCGCAGTTCGCACGTGCCGCCGTACGGAAGCTCGTCGACGACCGCGATGCGCCATCCGGCCTTCGCACAGCCGAGAGCGGCGCTCGTTCCGGAGCTTCCGGTGCCGACGACGACGAGGTCGAACTCGCTCATGCGCGACTCTGCCGCGCGGCGCGGCGCCATTCCTAGCGGGCGGTAGGCGTCGCTCAGGCGCGCTCAAGGGAGTGCGGCTATCGTAGGCGGTGGCGCCCTGCCAGGCCTACCCGCCGGACGGGAAGAAAGGCGCGTGTGCTATGAGTCGTCGAGTGCTGGGTATTTTCGGCCTGACGGCCCTACTCTGCGGATGCGCAGGAGGGGGATATCTTCCATACGCCCCCGGGGCGCTCGACTCGATGACGCTCAACGCGCTTGTCTCCGGCGCTTCGCAGGCCAACGGCGTGCCCCCGGGTCTCGTACGCGCCGTCCTCATGGCGGAATCGGGCGGCAATCCGTCGGCGATCAGCGTTGCCGGCGCGCAAGGTTTGATGCAATTGATGCCGGGCACGGCGGCGAGCTGCGGGATCGCCAATCCGTTCGACCCGACCGAGAACGTGCAGTGCGGCGCGGGCTACCTGCATTCGCTGCTCCATCGCTACCATAACAACGTAACGCTTGCGGTGGCCGCATATAATGCCGGCCCCGGCGCGGTCGACCGCTATCATGGCGTGCCGCCCTATTCCGAGACGCGCGCGTACGTCGTGCGCGTGATGAGCGCGTACAAAAGCTACTGACTTCGGTTCCTAGATGGCGACGCTGATTCAACGCCAGCCGCTTCCTCACGTGCGTTCGACGCTCTTTCGCGTACCGATTCTCGACGGCTATCTCCTGCGCGAGATGGTCGGTCCGTTCGGCTTTGCTTTCGGCGCGTTCTTGCTCTTCTGGGCGCTCAACATCTTCGTTCTGGCGGCCGACTACATCATCAACCAGCACGCGCCTTTCTTCTTGGTGCTGCGGTTCGTCATCTTCCGCATCCCGCAAGCGATCCCGATGGCCTTTCCCTTCGCTTGTCTCTTCGCCGCTCTGCTGGCGATGGGACGCATCATGGGCGACAACGAGATGACCGCGATGCGGACGTCGGGGATCTCGGTGCTGCGCATCGCGCTCTCGCCGCTGCTCTTCGGCTTCACGATGTTCGTGCTCGCCTACGCGATGAACGAGTGGGTGGCGCCGGCTTCGGTGGATCTCTCGACGCGCACGTTCTATCAGATCATCTATCATACGGACGCGCTGCCGGTCGAACCGCAGTTCTTCCGCAAGGATCCCGACACCGGCAACACGTTCTACGTGACGCAGGTCGCGCCCGACAACAAGACGATGGTCGAGGTGCAGATCTTCAAACCGGCCAAGTACGGGCCGTGGAACGAGACGCTGCAGGCAAAGACCGCCACGGTCTCGGGCACCAACCTCGTGCTCCACGACGTCATCGACACCCGCTACAACAACGACGGCCTCCTCACGAACCAGCAGCACGTCAACAGCATCACGATCGGACTGCCGCTCGGAGAGACGGCCTCGCAGTTCGTGAGCTCGGTCAACAGCGATCCCTGGACGATGAGCAGCAAGTCGCTGCGCATGCAGGTGAACTCGCTCCAAGCGCAGGGCATCGGCGGCACGGCGATGGGCACGCTGCAGATCAGCCTCGCGAACAAGCTCGCGTGGCCGTTTGCGTGTTTCGTCGGCGTCGTCATAGCGCTGCCGCTGGCGCTGCGTTTCGGCAAGCGAGGCCGGACGCTCGGCATCGCGTTATCTCTCGTCGCGTTTTTCTGCTACTATCTCATGACCTCGGCGGC
This sequence comes from Candidatus Binatia bacterium, assembly GCA_035541935.1. Lineage (GTDB taxonomy): Bacteria > Vulcanimicrobiota > Vulcanimicrobiia > Vulcanimicrobiales > Vulcanimicrobiaceae > Cybelea. The sequence continues at coordinate 26,039 of DATKMJ010000056.1, forward strand.
ATCCGCGTTCGGACGCAACGGTGCGATCAATCCGTTCCTCGCCGCCTGGTTGCCGAACATCGTCATGGGAACCGCCGGTGCGATCCTCCTTTGGCTGGAAGAGCGCTGACGCGGTGCCCTTCGGGAAGCGGATACGTTGCGGCGTCGCCGCGATTGCGGCTCTCGCTGCCTTCATAACCGGCGCGTTTCCGCCGAAGACGCAGGCGTCGGCCGAAGACCAGGGACAGCTCGCGCTCGAGCTCTTCAACACGCAGACGTGCGCGCAGCACTATAGCGACGCGCCGATCGCCGTCGCGCAGGCGACGCCCGCGCCGACGAGCTCGCCGGCGCCGGTTTCGACGCCGGGCCTCCCGACCGTCCCGGCCGGAGTGAGCAACGGAACCTACACGCTCAATCGAACGCCGCCGCCGAATCCCGGCGAGACTCCCGGGGTCTCGCCGCCGCCGATCCCGCAGACGACGCCCCAGCCGCTATCGTCGCTCGAGCCGGTCTTCTTGCAACGGGGGGGCGAGACGCCGCCCCCGATCACGCCCGCCGGCGAGACGCCGCCGCGGCCGACTCCGCAACCGACCGGCGTGCCGACGCTCGCGCCGGGATACGTGGCCGTGATCTCCGACAAATGGACCGGCAATCGCGCGCGCGGACAGCCGAGCGACGCGATCGGCAACGTGCACATCTACTACGGCGACGAAGAGATCGTCGGCGAGAAGGCTCACTTCGACGGCCTGCGCACGATCACGATCACCGGCAATCCGTATCTCGTCAACCACGAGCACGACTCCGTGCTCACGGCCGACGTGATCGTCTTCGACACGGTCCTGCAGACGGCAAAGCTGAGCAACGGCAAGGGCGCGAGCGACGAAGGCGTCCAGCGCGGCCTCATTCACTTCTCCGCCGACGACTTGCACACCGATCCCGACGGAACGGCGCACGGATCGAATCCGTACGTGACGACGTGCGAGAATCCGCGCGGCGGCTATCACATCACCGGCAAGGACATGGAGGTCGTGCCCGGCGACAAGATCGTCATCCACAAAGCGGTGCTGTGGCTCGGCGCCGCCGCGGTCTTCTATCTACCGCTGCTCGTCATTCCGCTGCGCACGCTGGAGAACACCCGCGTCCGCACGCGCTGGTTCCCCGAGATCGGGTACAACTCGTACCAGGGCGCGTGGATAAAGATTCAGATTCCGTTCGGCAAGGATCAATACTACTACGGCTACTACACCGTCGACTACTACACGAAAGAGGGGCTCGGGCTCGGCTACGTCGGCTTCTTCGCGGCCCACAACGGGCGCCGGAGCATCAACGTCAATTTCTACACGATCAACGACCGCATCGCCGGCGGTCCGCAGACGAACGCCGCTCTCCAGTATCAAGAGAACATCACCCAGCATCTTCGGAGCAACTTTCAGTTCGCGTACCAGTCGAACTACGGCCCGCTGATCAGCATCCCGCCGAACGAGACGATCAGCGAGGCGATCGCGCATCAGACCGCGCAGACGCAGCAGACCTACACGGTCAGCCACAACTCCGTCGGCGGCCAGTCGAGCAGCAACAGCTTCACCTTCAGCGACACGCGCCAGTTCAACGAATTCCTCAATCAGACGGTCACCTACGATATCAGCGACAGCAGCGCGAGCTTCGGCGGCGTTAATACGTTCAGCAACCAGTCGGAGTTCGACTACTTGATGCAGTACACGACGGCGGGCGCGGACTATCAGGCGGAGTTCGACAAGACGTACTCGCAAGAGGCCGTCGGCATCAACAAGATTCCCGAATTCAACATGCGGCCCACGGACTTTTTCCAGCATTTCATCTTTCCGCTTTCGGCCGAACTGACGGCCGGCGAGTACAGCAATCCGTCCGGCGAGGGCGCGCCGCAGAGCCTTGCGACGTGGCGCGTGGATGCAAACCTCGTCGCCGGACCGATCGAAGCGAAAGTGCTCGGCAGCGACTTCCAGGGCACGGTCACCGTCGATCAGTACGCCTACGGCACCGGCGATCTCAAAGCGGCGGTCGAACAAGATCTCAGCCTCAACACGCCGATCAGCCGGCACGTCGTCAACACGCTGACGTACAACGAGGCGAACTACAACGGTCCGGCGCTCGTGCCGTTCCAGTATCTCGACCAGCAGCCGACGGAGAACACGAAGAACGCCCAGGACTTTCTGCGGCTCTTCAACGACGACGTCTACGCGTTCTCGCTGGGATGGTCGACGAACTTCGACGGCGTCGCGCTGCCGCTCAGCTATCAGTTATCGGCGCGTCCGTCGCCGCGCTCCGTCGTGATGCTCAGCGGCTCGTTCATCCCGGGTCCGGGCCAGGGGTTCGTCACGACGAACCTGCAACTCTCGACGCCGTTCGGTCGCGACGCATCGCTGCAGTTCGTTACGAACATCAACTGGAAGGGCCCCGGCGAGATGATCGCCGACAAGATCATCTACTACACGCGCACGATCGGCAATTGTTACCAGTTGCTCGTGCTCTACAACGAATCGCAACAGGCCGTCAACGTCGGCCTCAATCTGCTCGCATTCCCGACGCAAACCGCGGTATTCAACATCGGCCAACCGCAGTCGGTCGTCCCGAGCACCTTCAACTTCTAGGGTCTACTGCCCGTGTTCGATCCTCGGCGGGCACCGTGCCGGTTCGAAGACGCCCGTCGCTCACATCCTGTTCGCTCCTACTCGCACACTTTTTCGGGCCAGCAAGCTTTGAAGCAGCCATCCGTGGCTGGCCCGAAAAAGCTGTGACGCTTCTCACCGGCACGGTGCCGGCCGGGGATCGTGTTAACTTACGGGACGTCGCATTGCGGGTGACCGCACCCGCAGCTCTCCGATTCGAGGCTGGATTCGTCAGAGTTTTGGCAGAACGCGCTGCAGTAGACGTCGCCGCCGGAGACCGGCCCGGTGACGGTGCAGCTGCACGGTTCGTGCGAGCATTCGACGGGCGTTTCGTGCATTACGGACACGCCGCCGCCACCTTCGGATTGTTCGCGATCTCGACGCTGACGATCTGCGCCGACGGATCCGAGGGCGTGTAATATGCGTAGTACGTGTTGTCGAACGGTTCGGTCATGCAGAGTTTCGGCGAGACGAACTGCGGATCGATCGGACCGCCCGCACCCATCGAGTCGAGGAAGGTCCACTGCCCCTGACCGTTCGCCTGCGTAACGAACGCGTTGAAGGTCCAGACGTTCGAAGGGGTCGGCGTCGGCGAGGGATTCGGCGACGGAATCCCTTTGAAGATCGACTTCTGGACGAGCATGGAGAACTCGGTGTTCGTTCCGTTGTTGTCGAGGTTGTAGCTGAACTGCTGGGGCGTCGTTCCCAGGCGCAGCCAAGCCGGCGGGATGTGCGGGTTGTTGTTGCTTCGCACGAACTGTATCGGCTCTGCATACGTGGAGACGCCGTTGCCGAGCGCTACCAACGCGAAGGAGTACCCGGCCCAATTGGTCTGCAGGGTATCCGTCGACGGCGTCACGCCGCTCCCCGTCGTGTTCAGGACGATCAAATACTGATAGTTGCTGAAGTTGAAAGGAGCCGCGGTGTCAAAGAAGACCGACATGTATCCCGGAGGAGCGCCGCCGGGTCCGAGACCCGGAGGATTCGGCGTGACCTGACGACCGCACGCCGAAACGATGAACGCCGTTACTAGAACGATTACGAAACCGAAACTCAACTTACGAATCATGGTCTCCTCGATGCCGGTTCGCGACGCTGCCGTCGCAGCCGGTGCGGCCATCGCGTTAGCTGCGGCATTTCCGAAGCTCGGCGCGGCATGGCTCGTGCCGTTCGGCACTGCAGCGCTGTTCTGGCTCTGGCAAGGCGCCTCCTGGAAACGCGCGGCGTTACTCGGCTGGTTAGCGGGCTTTATTTTCTTCGCGCTCGCGTTCGCGTGGGTCGGGCACACGGTCGGCCGTTACATCGGCATCTTCGGCCCATTTCTCGCGTTCGGTCCCGCGCTCTTCGAGGCGCCGTTCTTCGCGCTCGCCGGAGCGCTCGCGGCGACCGCGTACGCGCGGATGCAGCCGAACGTCGCTCCGCTTGCCGCGGCGGCCGCATTTACGGCGTGCGAATGGCTGCGATCGATCGGCGTCTTTGCCGCGCCGTTCGATCAGCTCGGGTACACGCAGGCCGACACGCCGCTGCGCGTCGTCGCGGCCTACGCCGGGACCTACGGCATCACGTTCGTCCTCTGCACGATCGGCGCGTACGCAGCCGACGCGCTGCATCGGAGAAACCTGCGGCCGCTTGCGATCGCGGCGAGCGCGCTCGTCGTCGCGACGTTCGCGGCGTGGATCTTCTGGCCGGCCCGAAGGCTTGCGCCGCCGGCGATTCGAGTCGCCGCGATTCAAGGCAACATCGCGCAGTCGTTCAAGTGGAACTCGCTCGACCTTGCCGTCAAGCGCTACACGAACATGACGGAGAGGGCGAGCGCGAGCCGGCCGCGTCTGATCGTCTGGCCGGAGACGGTCATTCCCGCGGTGCTCGACTTGGACTCGGGGCTCTTCAATCGATTCTCGAATTTAGCGCGCAAGGTTCGCGCAACGATCGTCGCCGGCAGCCTCTCCGAAGGCGGCCCGCGCACGCTCTACAACGCGCTCTACATCTTCTCGCCCGACGGCAGTTACGCGATCTACCAGAAGCGGCAGCTCGTGCCGTTCGCGGAATGGTTCCCCGGGCACGAGTTCCTTTCGTGGCTGCCGTACGTCGGAACGCTCAACGGCGGCATCACGCCGGGCGTCGTCGACGGCGTCTATCCGACGAGCGCGCTGCCGATCGCACCGCTGATCTGCTGGGAGTCGGCCTTCTCCGACCTCGCGTACGAGCAGGTGCGGCGAGGCGCCGCACTGCTCGTCGTCAGCACCGACGACGCGTGGTTCGGCACGACGTCGGGACCGTACATGCACGCGCAGATCGCGCAGCTGCGCGCGATCGAGAGCGGCGCCTACGTCGTGCGCGCCGCCGCAACCGGAATCAGCGGCGTCGTTCGTCCCGACGGCACGTGGCAGTCTCGCGCCCGCCTCGAGACGCGGGCGATCGTCGCCGGCCGCGTGGGCCCGCGCGTTCCCACGGTCTTCTCGCATCTCGGTCCGAACGCGATCGGACTCTTTCTCGCGCTGCTCTACGCGGCGCTCGTCGTACCGCTCAAAACGGCGGCCGCGGATCCGGCCGAATGGCCCGAATGAAGATCAAACCGATCTGGTGGAAGCGCATCGCGCTCGTCGCGGGGCTGCTGCTGGGAGTCTACGTGGTCGTGGAGATCGTCTTGGCCGGCGGTGGAGCGCCGCCGCTGCCACCCGACGAAGCGCCGATCGATCTGCGCGGCGGGCACGTGCTCAACAACCACATCGCGACGAAGTCGTGGAGCTTCGATTACGATCACGCGCGCCTCTCGTCGGACGGTCTGAGCGGAATCGTCGACGGCGTGCGCAACGGCATCGTCTTCCGCAAAGGCAAGCCCTACCTGCGGATCTCCGCCAAGCACGTCCAGTTAAACGTACAAACTCTGGATTTTACGGCCGTCGGCAAGGTGCACATCGAGCGCATCGACGACCCCGAGCATCGCTCGTTCGACACCGACCTCGTCACCTGGACGAATGATGCGAAGCTCCTTCGCATGTCACATCCGAGTTATATTCACTCCGGGGGTCAAACGCTTCGCATCGACGGAATCACCGTCAACTTCGACGACAACACGATCCATCTCGGGAAAGTGAGCGGCGGCGTGGAGATCCACCACTAGGGAAAACCTCGCCTTAACGCTTCTCGTCGTTTAGCTTCTTCTTTGCTTCCGCGATTAGCTTCTTGACCTTCTGGCCGCCTTTGTGCCCGATCTCTTCGTAGAAATCTGAGCCATACTTTTCCTTGACGACCTTTCCGCCTTTTTGACCGATGTTTTCGTAGAACTCGACGCCGTGGCGGTCGCGCGTCGCCTTCCCGCCCTTACGGCCGATGTCTTCGTAGAACGTCGAGCCGTAGCGATCGCGGACGGTGTCGCCGCCCTTCTTGCCCGCCTCGCGTACCGACATCTCGCGCTTCGCAGCGCGGTCGGGTTTGTCAGCCATCGGCCGTCGCTAGACCCGCGCTACGACGCGGCCGTCTTGCGCTTCGGGCGCTGACCGCCTTTTTGACCGATCACTTCGTAGAACGAGGGGCCGTACTTGCTCTTCGTGGCTTCCCCGCCCTTGCGGCCGATCTCTTCGTAGAATTCCGAACCGTATTTCGCTTTCACGCGTTCGCCGCCGCGGCGGCCCGCCTCGCGAACGCTCATTCCGCCGGCTTGTCCGGAATCTTGTGCCATCTGGACTCTCCTCTCAAAGTACCGAGTAAACCTATTCCCATACAAGCGCTCGGTAAACTAAGGATTCCCTGAGAATTCCAACGACTCTGCTTAGAATTTAACGAAGCGCGTCGTAAACGGCACGCGCGCGTTCGCGAAGGTGATTGAGGTTACCATCGTTTTCGATGACGAAGTCGGCGGCGGAACGCGCTCGTTCGGGGTCGATCTGCGCCGCGATGCGCGCCCGGACGCGCGATTCGTCCACCTTGTCGCGCTCGACGACCCGGGCGACGCGCTGCTCGAGCGGCGCCACGACGAGCACGGTCTTGTCGACGAGCCGGTCGTATCCGGTCTCGAAGAGTAAGGGCACGACGTGCACGACGACCTGGCCGGGCGCCGCGCTCCCCTCGCGCTCGCGCGCTACGCGCCGGATATGCGGATGAAGCAGCGCGTTGAGCCGCCCGCGGGCCGCCGGGTCGGAGAAGACGATCTCCGCAAGCGCGGCCCGGTCGAGCACGCCGTTGCGTACGACCTGCGGCCAGACGCGGGCGATCTCCAAGAGGCCGTCGCTATTGGGGGCGACGACCTCGCGGGCGATCGCATCGGTATCGACGATGAAGGCACCGAGGCTCGCGAATATCTCCGCGACGGCGCTCTTTCCGGCTCCGATGCCGCCGGTCAAGCCAACGCGCACGGCGCGAATTACTCGGCCGGAGTCGGCTCCGTCGGCTGCTCGGGGGCCTCGGCAGAGGCGACGACCGGGCCGCCCCCCTCCTCCTCGGCCGCGAACTGCTCGATCTCCTCAGGCGCGACGTCGGCGACGTGCTGTATCGAAGCGGTGATGCGGCGAGTGGCGTGGTTGATCGTCAGGAGGGTGACCTCGACGTCTTGGCCGGCGACGAACGCGGCCGATGCGTCGAACTCGCCCTTCGGCACCATCGCGAGGATGCCGGGAATGACCTCGACCAAGAGGTAGTTCGGCGTGACCTTGACGATTTGCGCGCTCAGCTTGTTCGTCTCGTAGAGCCGATCCGCATATTGATCCCACGGGTCGGGGAGCGCATGCTTGAGCGATAGGCTCACCTTTTTCGCGTCGGGATCGAACTTCATGATCTCGACCTGGACGACGTCGCCGATCTTCACGACCTCGGACGGGTGCTTGATCCGCGCGTACGCAAGCTCGCTGTTGTGAATGAGACCGTCGATTCCGCCGAGATCGACGAACGCGCCGAAATCGGCCAACCGCACGACGACGCCTTCGCGAATCTGACCGACCTCGAGCGTGTCGAGCAGCTCTTGTTTCTTCGCCTGGAGCTCCTCTTCGAGAACGAGCCGCTGCGAAAGCACGACGCGATGGCGCTTGTGGTCGAGATCGATGACCTTCAGGCGCAGATGCTGGCCGACGAGCTCGTCGAGATTACCGACGGGCTGGCGCCGAATCTGCGACGCGGGAACGAAGCCGCGCATGCCGAGATCGACGAGGACGCCGCCTTTGACGACTTGCGTGACGGTCGCTTCGATCACTTCATCGCGATCGTGCGCCTCGATGACCTTCTCCCAGGTCTTGAGCGCGCGGGCCCGGCGCTCCGATAGAAAGAGCGTTCCGTCGAGTTCGTCGATGCGATGCACCATGACCTCGACGGTGTCGCCGACGCGCAAGAGTTTGGGATCGATTGCGAGCGAGAGCTCGCGAAACGGGAGAACGCCTTCGGACTTTCCGCCGACGTCGACGAGCACTTCGTCCTTGTCTTTCTGGACGATCGTGCCGGTGAGCACCTGGCCCTCGTCGAGAACCTTGAGCGACTCTTCGTACAGGCGTTGTTCTAGAGCGAGTTGATCTTCTTCCTCAGTGATCGGAGCGGCTTGCGTTGTAGAGATTTGACTTGTCCCACTTTCTTATTTTTTTATCGTTGGCAGCGCCGGCACCACCACGTCCCGCGCTGCGCGAGCACGGTGCGCACGATGCGGCCGGTGCCGCAGCGGGGACAGAGACTGCCCCCTTTTCCGTAGACCGAGAGGTTGTTCTGGAAACCACCTTGCAGTCCGTCGGCGTCTACGTAGTCGTCGACGCTCGTTCCGCGCATCTTCACTGCGCGTTGGAGAACGTCGACGATCGCGCGACGTAAGCGGTACGCCGCCGGTTTCGTCAATCTCCCGGCGGGCCGGCTCGGACGAATCCGAGCCTCCCAGAGCGCCTCGCACGCATAGATGTTACCGATGCCTGCGATGCGCCGCTGATCGAGGAGCAAGGCCTTGATCGGCGTCGTCCGCCCCGACAGCATACCGATAAAGGCTTTCGGTGTAAAGCCTGAACCGAGCGGCTCGACGCCCAGCTCGGCGTCCCACGCCTCCCCCTGGCGCACGAGGCGCATTCGGCCGAACGTCCGCACGTCGGAGAAGCGCAGCCGCGAGCCGTCCGTGAACCGCAAGACGACGTGCGTCGCCGGCCACTCGGGCGCGCCGTCCCGCGCGACGACGAGCCGGCCGGTCATGCGCAGACTCGTCACGAGCGCCTCGCCCGTGGCGAGCGCGATCACGGCATACTTCCCTCGACGGTCGACGCGGGCGACGCGCTTGCCTCGAACCGCGCGTTCGAAACGCACGTTCGGCGGCGCGACGACGATCCGCGCCAGCCGGACCTCAGCCCCTTCGATCGTCTTGCCGACGATCGAGCGGCGCAACCCGCGCACGATCGTCTCGACTTCGGGCAGCTCGGGCACGCGTTAGTTCGCCGAGGTGAGAGAGCGCGGAAGCGCGAGCTTGATGCCCGGCGCGATGCCGTCGGCGGCGGCCTCTCCCGCGTGCAGTTCGATCACGTACTCTCCCTGGGCCGATTCGAGCGGAATCCGATCGTCGGGAAGCGCGGGCGCCACGACCGGGACTCTCGCGAAGACCTTGCGCACCGTGCCGTCGGCCGCCACGAAGATCATGTCGAGCGAAACGAGGGTGTTCTTCATCCAGAAACTGATCTCGTCGTCGCTATCGAAGACGAAGATCATCCCGGTGTGCGGCGGCACCGACGTGCGATTCATCAGCCCGTGTTCGCGCTGCGCTTCGGTTCGCGCGACCTCGAGCGTCAGGTCGGCCTTCGGCGCGTGAACCACGACCGTTTGCAGTGCGGCGAGCAGCGCCGCCAACTCACGCATGCGTCAGGCGCTCTCCGGGGATCGGCTCGACGTCGTACCAGCTGCGTCCCGATTTCAGCGTCACCTCGAGCGGCACCGAGAGCGAATATGCGTGCTCCATGTGCTCGCGCACGAGCTTCGCCGCGTCGCCCACGTGCGCGGCGCGGACTTCGAAGATCAGCTCGTCGTGAATCTGCAGAAGCATCGCGGCGTCGAGTCCCGACTCCGCGAGCGCGCGGTCGATCTTCACCATCGCGAGCTTCATGAGGTCCGCCGCGCTCCCTTGCAGCGGAGCGTTGGTCGCCTCGCGTTCCGCGGCGGCGCGCAGCATGTAGTTCCCCGACGTCAATCCCGGCATATATCGCCGTCGCCCGAGGAGCGTCGAGACGTATCCCTTCGCGCGTCCCTCTTCGAGCGTGCGGTCGATGTAGGCGCGCACGTCGGGGAAACGCGCGAAGTACGCGGTGGTGATCTCCTTCGCTTCGGCGCGGCTGATCTCGAGCCGCGCGGCGAGACCGAAATCCGACATGCCGTAGAAGAGCCCGAAGTTCACGCTCTTGGCCATGCGACGCTGATTCGGGTCGACGCTCCCCTCGGGCGGAATGTTGAAGATTTGGCGAGCCGTGAAGTCGTGCACGTCCTGCCCTTCCTCGAACGCCGAGCGCATCGCGGCGTCGCCGGAGAGGTGCGCCATCAGCCGCAACTCGATCTGGCTGTAATCGGCCGCGAGCAGAACGTGCTCGTCGTCGCGCGCGACGAAGGCGCGGCGGATGCGGCGGCCCAGTTCGCCGCGCACGGGGATGTTCTGCAGATTCGGATTCGTCGACGAGAGCCGCCCGGTCGCCGTCGCGGTCTGATTGAACTCGGTGCGCAAGCGGCCGTCCCGCGGGTCGACGAGCTGCGGTATGACGTCGATGTAGGTATTCTTCAGCTTCGTCACCTCGCGCCATTCGAGCACGAGCGCGCAGATCGGATACTCGCGCGCCAGGCCTTGCAGCACTTCCACTCCCGTCGCCCAGCCGGTCTTCGTCTTCTTGCCGCCGGGAATGCCGAGCTTCCCGAAGAGCACCTTGCCGAGTTGCTGCGGCGAGCCGATGTTGAACTCTTCGCCCGCGAAATCGTGAATGCGCCGCTGCAGACGAGTCGCCGCCTTCTCCACCTCGTCGCCGACCGCGTGCAGCTCGCGCAGATCGATGCTGACGCCGGCCGATTCCATCTTCGCCAGCACCGGCGCGAGCGGAACTTCGACGTTCTCGTACAGGTCGAGCTGGTCGCGAGCCGCGAGCTCTTCGCGCGCGCGGCCGACGAGTTGAAAGGCCGCGTCGGCACGAGCGGCCGGGTCGTCGGGAAGCCCCAGATGCAGCAGCGCCTGCGCGGCGTCTTCGATATCCGCGTAGCCGCGCGCCGGATCGAGCAGGTGCGCTGCGATCATCGCGTCGTCGGAGAATCGCGCGTTGCGGACGCCGCCCTCGCGCAGGGCGTGAAGCATCGCCTTCGCGTCGTAGGCGCCGGCCGCCGTTCGCGAAGCGAAGATCTTCTCGATCGCGTCGCGGACGTTCTCGCGTGCGAGCGCGGCGCGCGCGAAGCTCATCGCCTCGCCCGCCTTCGCCGCGACCGCGACCGCGTCGCCGTTCAGCGCGAAGACGACGCGCTGCGCGCCGGCCATCTCCGTTACATCGCGCGCGAGCAGGGCGAACTCGGGCGGATCGACCGAGGAAACGTAACTGCGATACGCACCCGTTACTTTCGCGCTCTCGTCGAAGAGCGGCAGATCCGCGGGCGGCTGCAGGCGCGCGAGCAGCGTCTTGAACTCCAGTTCGCCGTAGAGCGGGTAGAGCGCGGCGTCCGAGGGCTGGCGATAGCGGCTGCCCTCCCAGTCGATCGAGAGCGGCAGGTCGCGGCGCACGAGCGAGACCGCCCGGCAGAGCGCCGCCTGCGCGCCGTACTCGCGCACGAGCCGTTCGAGTTTCTCGCTGCCGGCAAGACTCGGATCGGCGACGAGAGCGTCGAGCGAACCCGCGCTCTGCAAGAGGCGGCTCGCGGTCTTCTCGCCCACGCCGGGGATGCCGGGAAGATTATCCGATGGATCGCCTTTGAGCCCGCGATAGTCGGGCAGTTGCGCGGGATCGAGACCGAAACGCTCGCGCACGGCTTCCGGATCGTAACGCCCCAACTCGGTGATGCCGCGGCGCGTCGTGAGAACGGTCGTCCGATCGTCGACGATCTGTAGGAGATCGAGGTCGCCGGTGACGACGATCGTCTGCTCGCCGGCCTCTTCGGCTTGGCGCGCGAGCGTCGCGATGACGTCGTCCGCTTCTTGCCCCTCGATCTCGACGATCGGAATGCCGTACGTGTCGAGCACGCGCCGCACGAGCGCGAACTGGCTGCGCAGCTCGTCGGGCATCGCTTCGCGCTGCGCCTTGTACTCGGCGAAGAGCGCGACGCGTTCCGCCGGCATCCCTTTGTCGAACGCCGCGATGACGTGCGTCGGCTTCTCGTCGGCGATCAATTTATTCAGCATCATCGTGAAGCCGTAGACGGCGTTGATCGGCACGCCCTTGCTCGTCGTCAATCCGGGAAGCGCGAAGAATGCGCGATAGACGAGGCCGTAGGTGTCGAGGAGCATCAGCGCCATCGCCGTTACCTCACCACCACGGGGCACGAGCCCGCGCTGACGCTGCCGTCGTCGGAGATGCCGAGCACCGAAAGATCGTACCGTCCGCTGCGCGAGGGCATCTCGACCGCGAGCGCGTTGCCTGCCGCGCGCGCGACGCTCCACGAGACCGCTTCGCTCTCCGCCTGCGAGAGCGAGAGCTCCGGCGGCGGCTGCGTGCGGCGAACGAAGCCGAGCACCTGCGCGTGTTCGCCGGTCGAGTCCACCCACGGATGCCACGTCAGCGACGCCGGCGCGCTGTTCTGCGTCGTCGTCACGCCGACCGCGATCAGCGCGGGCGCCGAAGCGAAGAGCGCGCTGCCCGAAGGCACGCCGCGGCTGATCCGCACGACGTACGTTCCCGCACCCGAAGCGCCGCCATTCAACGCAAGCTTGGCCGATTCGCCCGGCGCAAACTCCGCGCTAGGGAGCGACAGCGCGACGGCGTGCGCGCGCCCCGGGCCCGAGAGCGAGAGCGGCATGGAGGTCCACTCGATCGCGCCGTCGCGCACGAAGGCCGCACCGACGCGCACCTCTCCCGTTGCGTCGGTGGCGCGAAGGCGCGCCGTCGCAGTTCCATCCGACGTTCGCACGACGCGTTCCCAAACGCCGAGCGCGCTCTCGAACGTGATCACCGCGGTGCCCTGCGAGCCGGCCAGGCTCGCGTTGACGGTCACGTCTTCGTCGGAACGGTAGCCGCCGCGGTCGACCGCAAGACGAACGTTCGTATCGGCGCCGTCGCTCGCCGGCGTCGCCCCGTGCGGATCTATGCGCACCTGCGCCGCGTCCATCGCGCGGCCGCCGCGTTCGACCGACGCGAAGAGAAAGTTCGTGCCGAGATCCGGCGACGCAAACGTCCCGCGCGCGTGACCAGCGGCGTCGAGCGCGAGCTGCTGCTGCTGGCTCGATGCGCCGTGGATGAGGTCCACGGTCACCGGTTCGTTCGCCAACGGCCGTCCGTCGAGCGTCACTGCGTAGACGTCGAAGCCGAGCGGCGTTCCGAGGCTCGCCTCGGTGCGATCCACCGTCAGGCGCACCACCGCCTGCGCCGTCGGAACGACGACCCGCGTGTGCGCGGTCGCACCGCCGGATTCGACCCGCACGCCGTACGTCGAGGCGAGCCCGTCGTTCGGCCGAGGAATCGCAACCGTTGCGTTTCCGGCGTCGTCCGTGCGCACGGAACCGTCGAACCATTGCTCCGTTCCCCACGGCGCGTTCGCGCCGGCGGCGCCGGCATCGATGTGCGGCGATCGAACGACGGTGACGTGGACGACCGCGCCGCCGCGTGACGAGTGCACCGAGAGCGGAACGTCCTGGCGCGCGTCGCAGCTCTCGTTACACGCCGCGTTCACCGAAAGCGATAGACCGCCGGCGTTCGCATCCACGTAAACGCTCGCACCGCCGACGCCGCCGGCCGCTTGCGCCAGCACGGCGTACTCGCCCCCGGCGGCGTTCTCGGGAACCGTGAACGAGGCCGCGAACGCGCCCGCCTCGTCGAGCGGAACGCGCTGCTCTCCGATCGAGGCCGGGCCGGTGCGAAGCGAAACGGTCGCGCTTCCGGCGCTCGCGCGGAAGACGCCGCGCACGCGCGTTCGCGCGAAGCCTACCACGCGCACGACGTCGCCGGCGTGGACGACCGCGGAGTCGGTTCGCACGCCGACGATCGTCGAGGGCACCGGCGCCTGCGGAAGCAGGCTCAAGAACGCATAGCTCGCTCCCCACTGCGCGAGCGCGAAGACCGGCCGGTCGGAACGCGTCCAGCGCACGAGGCCCTGCCCGTCGGTCGTCGCCGTCGCGAAACCGCGGTCCACGACGAACTGCACGCGCATCCGCGAGAGCGGGATGCCCGTCCCGAGGTCCGCTCCATAGAGCAGCAGTTCCTTCGGCGTCTCCTTTAATAGAAGGCCGACGCGCGAGCGATTGATCCACACCTGCTCGCCGACGTTGCCGCGCCGCGCTTCGACGACGAAGAAGCCCTCGCGCGAGCCGAGCGGCACGTCGACCTCGTTCGATTGAAACTGGTACCCGCCCGGCGGCGTGTAGTTAAAGGAGAGCACGGCGCGACGGTGCGCGGTGACGATCGCGCGCGGGCTGAAGTTCGACCCCGCCGTGAGAACGTCGGCCGGATCCACCTTATAGACGGAGAATGCGACGGGCGCGCTTGAGTAGGTGTCCAGGCGAACCGCGGTCGGCTTCCACGGCACGCTCGAGTCGGCAGCGAAGAGCTCGAAGTACGCGTCCAGCCTGTGAAGATCGACGATCGGCCGCTCGGCTCGAACGGGCGCGACGCAGACGGCGACGGCAAGAACGACTCCGAGAAGACGGGCGAGCAGCATGCGTCTCCGCTGCTTCGGCAGGTCGAAGTGCGAAGCCCGCGTAAGCGAACGGCGTGGACGAACCCGCGGCAGGAGAGCACCCGACCTCGACGCGATGCCGTTTCTGCGGCTTCGCAGAGGGCCCGAGCGATGCGCGCAGCGTGCGCGAGAAGGCGCACTTTCAAGTCGTCGTCGCCTGTGGATCGTGCGGCCATCCGTTTGCCGTTCTTTCGCGTAACTGATTTTGATTCGACGCAACGTTTTCGCCGCGGCCATCGCCGCCTCGCTCCTGACGAGCGGGGCGCCCGCGTTCGCCGCACCGACGCCGAAGCCGAGCCCGCATCCGACGCAGCTCGGCGTTCACATGCCCAACGTTCCGCTGCACACCGAAGTCGTCGTCGAGGTGAACAAGAAGGGTCAGGTCGTGCGCGTGAAGTCTACGAAGCCGTGCAAGGTGCAGTCGTTTAACCTGCAGACGTACGGTAACGCGCTGCAGATGTGGATCCGCCATCCCGACGGCAGCGCCCAAGTCGGCCTCTATCGCGTCACGTACGATTACGATCCGAAGTCGCAGCAGGTGACGCGAAAGGTCGCGATCATCTCCCCCGGCGGGAACTGGGGCGACGAACCGGGTGCGGCAAACGTCATGATCGAGATGGCGAAGAAGCAGGCCGAAGATGCCGCGAAGCACGAGCAGCAGCTGCAACAGCAGCAGAACGCGAAGCTGCCCTCGCTCAACGAGATTCGCGGCGTTCCGACCTCGCGTCCGTCGCCCAGCGCAACGCTGCCGCCCTAACCGCCGGCTTGCGGTTCGTCAGTTACCGCTCGCCCGGCGGGCAATCGCGCCCGGGCATCCTGGAAGGCCCGAACGACGGCACCGCGATTCGCCGGATCGCCGCGTCGAGCATGCGCGAGTATATCGCGCTTCCGCCCGAAGAGCGGCTCGCGCTCCATACGACGGAGCTAATTCCACGCTCGAGCGTCGCGCTCGACGCGCCGGTTCGTCCGTCGCGTAACGTCTTCTGCGTCGGGCGCAACTACCTCGAACACGCGAGAGAGGGCGCGCGCGCCGCGGGACGCGAGCTGAAGCTCCCAACGGCTCCGACCTTCTTCACGAAAGCGCCGACCGCGATCGCCGCACCGGGCGCACGGCTCGAGTTCGAGGCGCGCGTCTCGCGCGAGTACGATTACGAAGGGGAGCTGGCCGTCGTCATCGGCCGCGAGTGCAAGGACGTCTCCGAAGATGCGGCGCTCGGCGCCGTCTTCGGTTACACCGCGCTCAACGACCTGACCGCCCGCGACCTGCAGCGGGAGCACGGCCAGTGGTTCAAAGGAAAGAGCTTGGACTTCAGCTGCCCGATCGGACCCTGCATCGTCACGCCCGACCTCGTCGGCAATCCGCAGGCGCTCGCCATCACCGTCCACGTCAACGGCATCGAAAAGCAGCATGCCAACACCGCCGCGATGATCTTCCCGATCCCGCGTCTGATCGCCGAGCTCTCGAAGGGAATGACGCTCCTTCCCGGCGACGTCATCGCCACCGGCACGCCCGAAGGCGTCGGTTTCGCGCGTAACCCGCCCGAGTTTCTGGCCGACGGCGACGTCGTGGATCTCTGGATCGAGAACGTCGGACACCTCGTCAACACGATCGCCGTCTCGTAGCGCTCCGAAGGGCGCCGTAACCCCCAAGCCGTATCATCGGGGGCTATGATCGTTGCCGTTCCTCGCGAGGCCGCGGTAAAGGAGCGCAGGGTGGCGCTCGTGCCCGAGACCGTCGCGCGCTTCGCGAAGCTGGGCGTGAGCGTCTGCGTGCAGCGCGGCGCGGGCGACGCGGCCGCGTTCCCCGACGACCTCTACGCGACCGCGGGCGCAACGTTCGCCGACGACGCGGCGTCGCTCGCCGCGCAGGCCGACGTCCTCGTCGGGGTCGGACGCCCGAGCGACGACGTGCTGGGCGCGCTGCGCGCAGGCAGCGTGGTCGTCGGATTTCTCAATCCTCTCGGCGATCCGGCGTACGTCTCGCGTCTCGCGGATGCCAAGGTAACGGCGCTCGCGATGGAGATGATACCGCGCATCACCCGCGCGCAGTCCATGGACGCGCTCTCGTCACAGAGCAACATCGCGGGATATAAGGCCGTCTTGCTCGCCGCCGCCACGCTGCCGAAGTTCTTTCCGATGCTTACGACCGCGGCCGGAACGATCGCGCCGGCGAAGGTGCTTGTGCTCGGCGCCGGCGTCGCCGGATTGCAGGCGATCGCCACCGCGCGGCGGCTCGGCGCCGTCGTCAGCGGTTACGACGTGCGTGCCGTCGTGAAGGAGCAAGTCCTCTCGCTCGGCGCCGCGTTTCTCGAGTTCGACCTCGGCAGCGACGCCGAAGGCAGCGGCGGATACGCGAAGGAGCTGACGCCGGAACAGCAAGAGCGCCAGCGCGCGTGGATGGTCGAGCAGATCGGCGCGAACGACGTCGTCATCACGACCGCGCTCGTTCCCGGCCGCAAGGCGCCGGTGCTGATCACCGAAGCGGCGGTCGCGGCGATGAAACCGGGAAGCGCGATCGTCGATCTCGCCGCCGAGGCGGGCGGAAATTGCGCGCTCACCGTTCCCAACGAGATCGTGACGACTCCGAACGGCGTCACCATCATCGGCACGACCAACCTGCCCGGCACGATGCCGGCCGACGCAAGCCGTCTCTACTCCAGAAACGTCTACGCGCTGCTCTCACCGTGGATTAGCGACGGCGTCCTTACCATAGACATGAACGACGACGTCGCCAAGGGCGCGGTGGTCGCGCGCGACGGCGCGGCGCTCGTCGGGGGAGCACAATCGTGACCGACGTCTCGCATCTCCTCGAGCTGTTGACGGTCCTCGTCCTCGCGATATTCGTCGGCTTCGAGGTGATCTCGAAGGTGCCGACCACGCTGCATACGCCGCTGATGTCGGCGACGAACGCGATCCACGGCATCGTCGTCGCGGGCGCGATCGTCATCACGGCCTCGCTCTTCGGCTCGGATGCGTTCTCGCCGGTTCTCACCGTGCTCGCCGTCGCGGCGGTGACGCTCGGCGCGATCAACGTCTTCGGTGGGTTCGCGGTGACCGAACGCATGCTGCAGATGTTCCGCCGGAAAGAGGACCGCAAGTGAACGTCGCGATCGACGTCGCGAATCTCTTCGCGATCGGCCTCTTCATCTACGGCCTCCACGAACTGAACTCGCCGGCAACGGCGCGGCGAGGCAACCGCCTCGCGATGGCCGGTATGGCGATCGCGCTCACCGGAATCCTCGTGGAGACGGGGGGCATCGGATGGCAGGCGATCGCCGTCGGCGTGATCGTCGGCGGGCTCGTCGGCATCTTCGCGGCGGTCAAGGTCAAGATGACCGCGATGCCGCAGATGGTCGCGCTCTACAACGGCGCGGGAGGCGGCGCCGCCGCGCTGATCTCGGCGGTCGAGTACTACCTAAAGAGCAACGGCACGATCTCGCTCGACGCCGTCATCGTCATCTCGCTCGTGCTCTCGACGATCATCGGCGCGATCAGCTTCTCCGGCTCGCTCGTCGCGTTCCTCAAGCTCCAAGAAGTGATGACCGGGCGCCCGGTGACGTATCCGGGCCAGCAGATCGTCAACGCGCTCGTCGCGCTCGGGATTCTCGCGCTCGCGATCTGGATCGTCGTCTCGCTCGGCGTCCTGCCGGCATGGGCGTATCTCGCGCTCTTGCTCGTCGCGCTCGTCCTCGGCGTGCTCTTCGTGTTGCCGATCGGGGGCGCCGATATGCCGGTCGTGATCTCGCTGCTCAACTCGTTCACCGGCGTCGCGGTCGCGATCACCGGATTCGAGATCGACTCGACGCTGCTGATAATCTGCGGAGCGCTCGTCGGCGCGAGCGGCACGATCCTGACCGTCGCGATGAGCCGCGCGATGAACCGCCCGCTGACGAACGTGCTCTTCGGCGCGTTCGGCTCGGCCGGCGGCACCGAGGTCGCGTCGGCGAGCGGCGGACCGCAGCAGATTCGCAGCACCAGCGCCGACGACGTCGGCGTGATGCTCGCTTACGCGAACAAGGTCGTCTTCGTTCCCGGATACGGCATGGCGGTCGCGCAGGCGCAGCATAGCGTCAAAGCGCTCGCCGATCAACTCGAGAAGCGCGGCGTCAAGGTACTCTACGCGATCCATCCGGTCGCCGGACGCATGCCCGGCCACATGAACGTCCTGCTCGCCGAGGCGAACGTTCCCTACAATCAATTGCTCGACATGGAGGATGCGAATCCTGAGTTTCCGACCGCGGACGTCGCCCTCGTCATCGGCGCGAACGACGTCACGAATCCCGCCGCGCGCAACGTCGCCAGCTCGCCGATCTACGGCATGCCGATCCTCGACGTGGATAAGGCAAACAACGTCGTCGTGCTCAAGCGCTCGATGCGCTCCGGTTTCGCCGGCATCGAGAACCCGCTCTACGAGATGCCGAACTGCTCGATGCTCTTCGGCGACGCCAAGGCCTCGATCGACGCGCTGACCGGCGCGGTTAAGGCGTTGTAGCGCCCGTCTTCCGCTTCTTGCGCTCGGTCAGCTCGATCACGACGATGTAGAGCACCGGAACGATCGCGAGGTTCAGAACCGTCGAGACGAGCATCCCTCCGAGCACCGCCGTCCCGAGCGAGATCCGCGACTGCGCGCCGTCGCCGTGCGCGAACGCGAGCGGCAGGATGCCGAGAATAAACGCGATGGAAGTCATGAGGATCGGACGCAGGCGCGTCGCCGCCGCGTGCGCGACCGCCTCGACCGGCTCCATCCCCTGCTCGCGAAGCTGGTTGGCGAATTCGACGATGAGGATCGCGTTCTTCGCGGCCAAACCGATCAACATGACGTAACCGATCTGCGCGTAGATGTCGGACGACGTGATCGGAATCGGCACCGGATGACCGGCGAGCAGCGAGTGAACGATCTGGCTCGCGAGTTCCGCAAGGCGGCGGAGGTAGATCGCGCCGATCGCGCCTAAGAGCGCGACCGGCACCGCCAGCATGATGACGAAGGGCGTCGAGAGGCTCTCGTACTGCGCGACGAGCACGAGAAAGACGAAGAGCAAACCCATCGCAAAGACGGCGATCGTCTGCGGCCCGCTCTGCACCTGCTGCCGCGCGATGCCGCTCCAATCGTAGCCCATGCCCTTCGGCAGATTCTCGACGACGTGGCGCCGGATCGCGTCGAGCGACTGCCCCGAGCTCTCGCCGATGCCCGGCGATCCGTCGATCTCGATCGCGTTATACTCGTTGAACCGCATGATCGAGACGTTGTTCGTCTCC
This sequence comes from Candidatus Binatia bacterium, assembly GCA_035541935.1. GTDB lineage: Bacteria > Vulcanimicrobiota > Vulcanimicrobiia > Vulcanimicrobiales > Vulcanimicrobiaceae > Cybelea. The sequence goes on from DATKMJ010000056.1 coordinate 45,712, forward strand.
ATCTTCGTCGTGAGAAACTGACTCACGGGCATCATCGCACCGGCGGAGTTAGCGACGTAGATGCGCGAGAGGTCCTGCGGCGACGTGCGCTGGGCCGCCTTCGCCTGGACGACGACCTGATACGAGCGCGTCCCGTAGTCGAAGAAGTTGACGAACGTCGAGCCCGTCGTGGCGTTGATCGTGTCGAAGAACGCCGACGGCGTGACCCCGAACGCGAGCGCCTTCGAGCGATCGAACTCGGTCGCCAGATACGTGCCGGTGAAGATCGTGGGGAAGCGCACCTGCGTCAGCGTCGGATCGGCCTTCGCTCGAGCCAGGACCGCGTTGCCGACTCGGTTGAGCTCCGGCAGCCCCAGATTGTTGATGTCCTGGATCTCGATCGCGAAGCCGCCCGTGCTGCCGAGACCCGGAATCGCCGGCGGGTTCGCCGGCAACGCCGCGATGCCGGGAATCTTGAGGAACTGCTGGTAGAGATCGTACTGCATCGCGAGCGACGAGTTGGCGACGCCGTGGCGTTGCGAGAGCGGCTTGAGCTGCAGAAAGATCGTCGCCTGATTCGAGCTGTTGTTCGCGAACCCAAAGCCGATGCCCGAAGTCGCGGCCTCGACCTGCGGCATCTTCAACATGATGCCTTCGAGCTTTTTGACCGCCGCCGTCGTCTGATCGATCGACGCCTGAATCGGCAGCGTCACGATCACGTAGAGCAAGCTCTGATCCTCGTTCGGCAAGAAGCCGGTCGGCGTGATCTTGAACAGTAGCCCGAGCAGCGCGATCGCAGCGACGAAGATCGCGATCATGAGGCGTTGGTGACCGATCAACCGCACGACGAAGCCCCGATACCAGCCGGTGAGCCGATGGATGCGATCGTTGAACCAGAGCATGAAGCGGTTCGACGTCGGTTCGGCACCGTGGACGAGCAGATACGTCAGCACGGGCGCGAGCGTCATCGCCGTGAAGAGCGAGATGCCGATCGACGCCGCCATCGTCAACGCAAACTGCTGGAAGAGCAGGCCGGTCGTGCCCGGTAGAAATGCCACTGGGATAAAGACCGACATCAGCACGAGCGAAGTGGCGACGACGGCGCCGCCGATCTCGCGCATCGCGTGGACCGTCGCTTCGAACGGCGTCTTCCGATCGTCGACGATATGGCGCACGATGTTCTCGAGAACGACGATCGCATCGTCCACGACGAGCCCCGTCGCCAGCGTGAGCCCGAAGAGCGTCAGCGTGTTGATCGAGAACCCGAGCAGCTTCATCGCCGCGAACGTTCCGATCAGCGAGACCGGAATCGTGATCGCCGGTATCAGCGTGCTGTGCCAGTTCTGCAGAAATACGAAGATGACGAGAACGACGAGCAGGATCGCGATCAGCAGCGTGACGACCACCTCTTTGATCGAGGCGCGCACGAAATCGGACGTGTCGAAGGCGATCTTGTAGTCGATCCCCGCCGGCATCGTCTTGGCCACCTGCTCCATCGTCGAGCGAACGCTCTTCGAGATCTGCAGCGAGTTCGCGGTCGGCTCGCCCAGAATCGCGAGCACGACCGCCGTCCGGCCGTTGTATCGCGCCGACGTCACGTAGTTCTGCGCGCCGAGCTCGACTTTCGCGACGTCGCCGAGTCGCAGGTAACCGCCGTTCGGTTGCGCCTGAACGACGATCTGCGCGAATTCCTGGGGCGTCTGCAGCCGGCCGTTGATCGAGATCGGAATCTGAAACGGCTGCGAGCCCGTCGTCGGCGGCTGGCCGATCGCGCCGGGAGCGACGTCGGCGTTGTTCTGCTTTATGACGTTGAGGACCGTATCGAGCGAGACGTTGTTCGCCTGCAGCTTGTGCGGGTCGACCCAGATCCGCATGCCGTAGGTGCGGTCGCCGAGCACCTCGACCTGCCCGACGCCCGGAACGCGTTTGAGATTCTCGATCACGTCGAGGTCGGCGTAGTTGCTCACGGCGACGTCGGAGACGGCCGAGCTCGTCGAGAGCATCGCGACGGCGATCGTGATGTTCCCCGAGCTCTTCTGCACGCTGACGCCCTCGCTCTGAACCGCGCTCGGCAACTGAGAGAGCGTGAGGTCGACGCCGTGCTGCACGTTCGTTTGATCGATCGTCGGATCGGTTCCCAGCGCGAACGTGCAGGTGATGACGCTCGTTCCGTTCGCGCTCGAGTACGATTGCATGTACTGGAGCCCGTCGGCGCCGTTGATGTTGATCTCGAGCGGCGTCGTCACCGATCGCATCACCATCGCCGCCGTCGCGCCCGGATACTGCGAGGTGACCGTGACCGTCGGCGGCGAGATCTGCGGATATTGCGCGATCGGGAGCGCCGGAATCGTCACGAGGCCCGCGAGCAGCACGATGAAACTCATCACCGCGGCAAAGTGCGGCCGCCGCAGGAAGAACTCGATCACGCGAGGCCTTTCAGCGTTCGGACCCTCATTCTCCTCGTACGTTCCATCCGTCGGCGTTCCACGTCGGCAGGAACGCGTTCGGCGCGAAGCCGTGCAGACGTCTGCGATACGCGTAGACGTACTCGGCGTTGAAGAGAAAGAGGATCGGGACGGCGCGCGCGACGATCCGGCCGATCGCGGCGTACGCCGCTTTGCGCGCCGCTACGTGCATCTCGCTCAGCGCTTGGCGTTCGAGCGCTTCGACTCGCGCGTCGCACCAGCGCATGTAGTTCGACGGCGCGCCGCAGCCGAGCACCGACGAATCGTCGGGATCGGCGCCCATCGTCCACGGCACGTACGCCAGGTCGAACGAGCCCGACGCGAGCACGCCGGTCCGCGGAAGAAAGAGCTGCGCGTTGCTGACCGATTTGATCGTGAGGTCGACGCCGCGCTCGCGCAGCGCCGCCGCGACGGCGACCGCGACGCGAACGCCGGTCGCGCTCTCCGGAAACTGCACGTAGGTGAGGTGGAGCGGAACGCCGCCGCGTTCGCGCGCACCGCTGGAGCCGCGCCGCCAGCCGGCGGCGTCGAACGCGCGATCGGCGCCGCTCGGATCGTATCCGGGCTCGCGCACCGACGGATCGAACGCCCACGAGAATCGCGGCTGAATCATGTCGGTGACGGGGTAGTACCCGAGCGTGATCTTCCGCGAGATCGCCGCGCGATCGACGGACATCGCAATGGCGCGGCGCACGCGGACGTCGTCGAGCGGGCGATGGGCCGTATTGAACGCGAGGCCGGCCACGACCGCAGTCGGCACCGCGATCAGGGAGATCCGCGGATCGCCGCGCACCACCGCGAGTTGCGCGGGCGCGAGCAGGTTCCAGTCGAGCGCTCCCGATTGCAGCAAGAGCAAATTCGTCGACGGGTCCGCAATCGTATTGACGGCGAGGGTTTCGACCGGCGGCTTCCCGCGCCAGTACGCATCGTTGGCGGCGTATCGCAAGCCCTCGCCGCGCTTCCACGAGACGAAGCGATACGGACCGTCGCCGACGGTCGGCGCCGCATTGAATCGTGCGTGGGCGAGCGGCGCTTGCGCGCGCAGCACGTGCGCCGGCAGCACGAACTGCGGCGAGAATCCGTACGAGAAGTAGGTCATCACCGCCGGCGCCCACGCGCGCTTGAGGTGGAAGACGACGACGCTGGGGCCGCGCGCGTACGCGCGATCGATCAGATCGTAGCCTTCGCGCGAGCGCACGGGATTTTGCGGATCGAGGATCGCGCGCAGCGTGAAGAGCACGTCGTCTGACGTGACCGGCCTGCCGTCGCTCCAGCGGATGGGGCGAAGCCGATAGACGATCGTCCGGCCGTCGGCCGAGACGCCGCCGTTGGCCGGGGTCGGAATCTCCGCCAGGAGCGCCGGCACCGGGCGCCCCCCGGCGTCGAGGTCGATGAAGGGCTCGAAGACTAAGCGAGCAACCTGCTGCTCGACTGAGGCGGCGTCGGGCGCCAGGAAGAGAGGGTTGAGGTTGTGCGGATCGGCCGCTAAGTCGAACCGGACGACGTTCCCGGGCTCCGGAGGGGCCGTGCGGCTGCAGGCGCTCGGCAGGCCAAGCGCTGCAAGGAGGCAGATTGCCTGCAAGCATGGGCTTGCGCCGAACGGATTTCGGGTGTTATTGTTGGATGACCGAATATCGTTCGGCAAAACCCCTCCTATGTCGAATATGGTGCTGATCAACGAAGAGCTCGACGAGCTCGATCTCCAACTTCTCGAGGCGTTGCAGCGCAACGCTCGCTCTACCTTTACGGACCTGGGAGCGGTCGTCGGCCTCAAGGCGCCCGCCGTGCACGACCGCGTGAAGCGCCTCGAGCAGCGCGGTTACATCCGCGGCTACTCGGCGCTGCTCGACGCGGATCGCCTCGGGCTTCACTTAACGGCGTTCATCAGTTGCTACACGTCGCCCGATTGCGCGTACGACGACTTCACCCGCCGCTTGAGCGAGATGCCGGAGATCTGCGAAGTGCACTCCGTCGCCGGCGAGGAGACGTTCCTCTGCAAGGTCGTCACCCGCTCGACGGCGCACCTCGACGACCTGCTCGCGCGCTTGAAGTCGACGCCCGGCATGGCACGCACGCGCACGACGGTCGTGCTCGGCGTGCCGTTCGAGCGCGGCGGGGTCACGGTTCGATGAGCGCGCACATAACGTCGCGCTCCCATCCGCTCGGCGCCCACCGCGTGCTCGAGCCCGCGGGCGCGATGCCGCAAGACGCGTGGCGCATCGACAACACGCCGGTGGCGGCGGTCAACGAGCTGCTCTGCGAGGTCGACGTGCTCAACATAGATTCCGCGTCGTTCAAGCAGCTGCGCGACGAGTGCGAATCCGATCCGCGGCGCATCGGCGAACGGGTCGCCGAGATCGTCGCAGAGCGAGGCAAGCAGCACAACCCGGTAACCGGAAGCGGCGGAATGTTCGTGGGGCGCGTGCTGACCGTCGGCGAGGAGCTGCGCGGCAAGACCGATCTGCGCGAGGGCGAGCGCATCGCCTCGCTCGTCTCGCTGACGCTGACGCCGCTCGCGATCGAAGAAGTTCTCGACGTCGACGTCGCGACGGGCCGGATCTGGGTTCGCGGCAAGGCAATTCTTTTCGAGAGTGGGTTGTGGGCGCGGCTGCCCGACGACGTCGATGAGGGCGTAGCGCTCGCCGTCTTCGACGTCGCCGGCGCGCCGGCGCAGGTGCGGCGGCTCTGCTCTCCGGGCGAAACGGTCGTCGTCATCGGAGCGGACGGAAAGAGCGGATTGCTCTCCTGCGCGCAAGCCAAGCGTCGCGTCGGACCGGAAGGGCGCGTCATCGGCATCGTGCCGAACGCCTCGACGCCGTCGGCGCAGTTGCTGCTGCGCACCGGGCTGGTCGACGAACTCGTCGAGACCGACGCGCGCAACGCGCTCGAGACGAGCGGCCGGATCCGCGCGCTCGCGCCTTCGCTCGCCGACGCGGTGGTCAACTGCGTCAACGTGCCGGGAACCGAGCTCGCCTCGATTCTCTGCACGCGCGACCGCGGCACGGTCTACTTCTTTTCGATGTCGACGTCGTTCACGGCCGCGGCGCTCGGCGCCGAGGGCGCCGGACGCGACGTCACGATGATCATCGGCAACGGCTACGCAAAAGGGCACGCCGAGATCGCGCTCCAGACCCTGCGCGAGAACCCCGAGCTCCATCACCATTTCAACGCAATCTATTCGAGGAAGAGACCATGAGCGAACCGCTCGCCGCGACCCACATCAAGCCTCCCGTGCCGCCCGAGCAGTTCGAGTACAAGAACCTCAAGCAAGGCGAGTTTTGGCGCCACATCCCCGCGTACGCACAGGTAGACGAGGCGACGTTCCTCGATCATCTCTGGCAGCAGCGCCAATCGGTGAAGACGGCCGGCGAGCTGCTGCAGACGATTCGCGACGTCTGCTCCCCCGAGTTCTATCGAGATGCCGAAGCGGGCTTCGCGCGCGCGCCGATGGCGGTTCGCGTCTCGCCGTACGCGATCTCGTTGATCGACTGGAACGATCCGGTGAATGATCCGATCCGGCGCCAATTCATTCCGCTCGCCTCGACGTCGCTGCCGGACCATCCGCGCCTGACGCTCGACTCGCTGCACGAACAAGAGGACTCTCCGGTCCCCGGACTCGTGCACCGCTACGTCGACAAGGCGCTCTTCCTGCCGCTCAACGTCTGTCCGGTCTACTGCCGCTTCTGCACCCGAAGCTACGCGATCGGTCCGGACACCGAGAACGTCGATAAGGTCGCTCTCGCCAAGACGCCCAAACAGTGGCAGGACGCCTTCCAATATATAGCGGAGCGCCCCGAGCTCGAAGATATCGTCATCTCGGGCGGCGACGTCTATCAGCTGCCGCCGAAGAACATCGAGTACGTCGGCAACGCGCTGCTCGACATCCCGCACGTCCGCCGGATGCGCTTCGCGACCAAAGGCCCGGCGATCATGCCGATGAAGCTGCTGACGCACACCGAATGGCTCGACGCGATCACCGCGATCGTCGAGCGCGGGCGCACGCTCGGCAAAGAGGTCGTGCTGCACACGCACTTCAACGCCCCCGAAGAGATCACGTGGATCACGCAAAAGGCGATGCGCGTCCTCTTCGAGCGCGGCATCTTCACGCGTAACCAGTCGGTACTCATCCGCGGCGTCAACGACACGCGCGAGCGGATGCAATTGCTCGTCAAGCGCCTCGGGCACGTGAACGTCCACCCGTACTACGTCTACATGCACGACATGGTCAAGGGCGTCGAGGAGCTGCGCACGACGATCGCGACCGCAACCGACACGGAGAAGTTCGTCCGCGGCAGCACCGCCGGTTTCAACACGCCGACCTTCGTCTGCGACGCGCCCGGCGGCGGCGGCAAGCGCGACGTCCACTCCTACGAGTATTACGATCGCACGAACGGCATCGCGGTCTACGCGGCGCCGAGCGTCAAGCCCGGAAAGGCCTTCGTCTACTTCGATCCGATCGACCGTCTCTCGCCCGAGGCGCAGGCACGGTGGATCGTTCCCGCGATCGCCGACGAGATGATCTACGAGGCGATTCGGAACGCCGGGGTCGGCGAGCAGCAACTGGTCCTCGCGTAGTGGAGGCGCGGCGCCTAAGGCTCGACTTCCTCATCGCCCTCTGCGCCCTGCTCGTCAGTGCCGTCACCGCAATAGCGGTCGTCTATCAGACGCGCGTCATCGCGAATCAGTTCAGCGCCGCGGTCTGGCCGTACGTCAGCTTCGACGCGACGTATTCGCCGACGGTCGCGGAGGTGGACGTCCGCAACGACGGGCTCGGCCCGGCGATCGTGCGCGGCGTCAAACTGACCTGGGACGGCAAGCCGCAGCCGTCGATCGAGGCGCTCTTCGCAACCATCGGCAGGCACGACGCGGCGGCGATGGCGTCGATTCGCGCCGCCCTGCGCGCCGGACAGACCATGCGCGTGACGACGAGCACGCCGACCGCCGGAATGGTCATTCCCGCAAACAGCCAGCACACGATCGTTCGAGTGGAAGGGGCGCTCCTCGTCGAACGCTTCCGCCCCGAGCTTTCGCGCTTCGGACTCTCGCTATGCTACTGTTCGCTGACCGGGAGCTGCTGGACGCAAAGTTACCAAAATCGCGCAGCCGAACCAAGGAGTGTCTCAACGTGCAGTTCGTCCGAAAACTAGGCGCCGCGCTCGCGGCGATGCCCATCGCCGCGCTGATCGTCGCAACGCCGGTCGCGACGCGCGCCGATCTCCCGCCGCTCATTCCCCGCGCGGTTCTCTTCGGGAATCCGCAGAAAGCGACGCCCGCGATCTCGCCGAACGGCAAGATGCTCGCCTACCTCGCGCCTTCGAGCGGCGTGCTCTCGATTTGGGTGCGGACGCTCGGCAAGAGCGACGACCGCGTCGTGGCGACCGATCCGTTGCGTCCGATTCGCAACGTGCTGTGGCAGCCCGACTCCAAGCACGTCCTCTACGAGCAAGACAAAGGCGGCAACGAAAACTTTCATATCTACCAGACCGAGATCGCGACGAAGTCCACCCGCGATCTCACGCCCTACGGCGAGAAGGTCCGCTCCGACATCGAGAGCGTCGACCCGCGCTTTCCCAACGCGATGCTCTTCACGTCGAACAAACGCGACCCGAAAGTCTTTGACGTCTACCGGCTGAACTTCGCGACCGCCGCCGCCACGCTCGATACGGAGAATACCGGATCGATCGGCGGCTGGGCCGAGGACAACGACATGGTCGTCCGCGCCGCGGTGCAGAACAACCCCGACGGCTCGACGGCGATCCTCGTGCGGACGAACGCATCGGCGCCGTGGACGACGCTCTTGAAAGCCTCGCCGGACGACGAGATCGCGCCCGTCGCGTTCAGCGCCGACAACCGCTCCCTCTACGTCTCGTCGAGCGTCGGCGCCAACTCGTCGCGCCTGCTCCTCTACGATCTGAGCAACGACGCGTTCTCGGTCGTCGCCGCGGACCCAACCTACGACGTCGGCGGTCCGTTGATCGACGCGAGAACGCGCAAACTCGTCGCCGTCTCGTTCGAGCGCGACCGCACGGAGTGGGACGTCCTCGATCCTACGTATCGAGCCGATTTCGACGCGCTGCACGCGCTGCACGCGGGCGACATCTCGTTTCTCAGCAGCACGGCAAGCGGCAAGCGCCTCGTCGTCGCCTTCCTCGTGGATAACGGTCCGATTTCGTATTACTCGTACGACCGCGCGACGAAGCGCGGCACGTTCCTCTTCGTCTCGCGCCCGGCGCTGCTGAACTATCAGCTCGCCTCGATGAAGCCGATCTCGTACGCGGCGAGCGACGGACTGACGATCCACGGCTACCTGACGTTGCCGGTCGGGGTCGCACCGAAGAGCCTGCCGATGGTTCTCTTCGTCCACGGCGGTCCGTGGGCGCGCGATACGTGGGGCTATAGCGGTTACGTGCAGTGGCTCGCCAATCGCGGCTACGCCGTGCTCCAGGTGAACTTCCGCGGCTCGACCGGCTACGGCAAGAACTTCCTGAACGCCGGGAATCGCCAATGGGCCGGAACGATGCATCAGGATCTGCTCGACGCCAAGAACTGGGCGGTCGCGCAGGGTTACGCCGATCCGGCGAAGGTCGCAATCATGGGCGGCAGTTACGGCGGCTATGCAGTTCTCGCCGGCGTCGCGTTCTCACCCGATGCGTTCGCGGCCGGCGTCGACATCGTCGGACCATCGAACCTCAACACGCTGCTCGCCTCGATTCCGCCGTACTGGTCGACCGGGCGCGCGACGTTCGCGGTTCGCATGGGCGACTCGGTGGATTTCCTGAACTCTCAATCGCCGCTCTTCAAGGCCGATCAGATCAAAGCTCCGCTGTTAATCGGACAGGGCGCAAACGATCCGCGGGTCAACGAGCGCGAGAGCGATCAGATCGTCGCCGCGATGCGCAAGAACGGCAAACCCGTCGAGTATATCGTCTTTCCGGACGAGGGACACGGTTTCGCGCGTCCCGAGAACACTCGCCGCTTCAACGCGGCCGTCGAGGCCTTCTTAGGGAAGTATCTCGGTGGACGCGTCGAGCCGGCCGGACCGGACGAGAGCATCACCGCCTTCGAACACTAGCCCGCATCGTGACGGGTCCGCTCGGTCGCAGCGTCACCAGCGGCGCGATCCCGACGCGCGCGCCGGGCTCGAGTTCGAAGCGGTAACGGCGGAGAAGCGTCTCTAAGACGATCGCTGCCTCGGTGAGCGCGAACTCCTCACCGATGCAGCGCCGCGCGCCCGCGCCGAACGGGACGTAGGCGAACGGCGGCGGCTCGCCGCGTGTCCAGCGATCGGGATCGAAGCGATCGGGATCGGGGAAGAGATCCGCGCGGCGGTGCAGCATCAGCGGCGCCAAGAAGACGGTCGTCTTTTTCGGCAGCACGTATCCGTCGCTCAGCGCAACGTCGCGCAACGCTTCGCGCCCGATGATCCACGCCGGCGGGTAGAGTCGCAGCGTCTCCTTGACGACGCGATTGACGTACTCGCGCCCCTGGTGTCCTTCGATGGACGCGGGACGACGCGGGGGCTCCTGTTGTCCGAGGAGATAGAGGGCCCAGGTCAGCGCGTTGGCCGTCGTCTCGTGGCCCGCGATGAAGAGCGTCATGATCTCGTCGCGCAAGCGTTCGTCGCTGATCCGTCCTTCGTGGCCCGCCGCTTCCAGCAGTAACGATAGCGCGTCGGCGCGGGTGACCGCGTCGGCGCGGCGGCGCGCGATCAACCCGTAGATGATCTCGTCGAGCATCCGGCGGGCGCGGCGAAAGCGCAGCGTATTCGGCAGCGGCAGGTGCTGCCGGAGCGATCCCAGCGGCGTCAGCATGTGCGGGAACTCGCCCATCATCAAGCGCAGCGCGTCGCCGACGCTGCGAGCGGAGTCGCTCTCATCGCTTCCAAAGAGCGTCTCGGTCGCGATCCGCAGCGTCAGTTCGGTCATCGCGGCGTGCGCGTCGAACGACTCGCCCGGCCGAATCCGATCGGCGAAGTCGAGCGCGTCGCGTTCCATGATGCGCGCGTACTCCGCAATACGATCGTGGTGGAACGCAGGCTGCACGATCCGCCGCATCTGCCGGTGGAGCGGCTCCTCGCTCGTCAGCAGCCCCTCGCCGAGGAGCAAGCGCAGCACCCGCGTCCCGAGCGACTTCGAAAACGCGTGCTGCTGCGTAACCAAGACGTCCTTCACTGCCGCGGGGTCGTTGACGAAGACGTACGAGCGCCATGGAAGGTCGAACGCGACGACATTGCCGTAGCGCGCCGTCATCTCGCGTAGAAATTCCGGAAAGCGCGCGAACGGAACCGGGAAGAGCCGGCGCAGCGTCGTCCAGCGGCTCGGCCCGGGAATCTTAGCGGGCATCGGTCGCCTCGTACGCCGTCACCTCTCCGAAACGGCAGATCGCGCGATACCTTCCCGCCGCGACCTGGGCGGCGAGCGCCGGCGCGATCCGAGTGCGATACAACTCGCCTGGGAAATCGGCGGCATAGACGAGATACGTCACGCCGCTCGTCCGATCGATCGTCGCGTTCGGACGCTGCGCGGCAACCGCCGAGAACCACTCGTCGTACGTCGCGAGCGACGCGTCCTTCGGCACGCAGCCGATCGCACGCCGCGCATCGGCGAGGTCGTGGTAGTACGGGTGCAGGTAGTGCAGCGGGTGGAGCGGATCGAAGGCGATCAGAAAGACGGCGCAGAGCGCGCTCGCGGCCGTCGTCCAGCGGCGCGCGACCGACTCGCTCGCGCGCGACTCGATCGCGGCGACCGCCGCGACCGTCCCGACGAGCAGCCACCCAATCCAGAGCGCGGCGTAGTGATCGCCCATGCGCCAGACGTAGCCCGAGTTCGCGAGCAGAACGATCGCCGCGCCGGGGAGCGCGAGCAGCGACCAGCGCGAACGCAGCGGCAAGAACGCCAGCGGCACGAGCGCCTCGAGCACGTACGTCAGTCGCCCGAACGTAAAGATCGCGCGCGCGAACTCGACCGGGTGCAGCACCGGAGCGACGATCAGCGCGAGCGGGCCGTCGGCGAACGGGTAGACGTAGAAGTGGCTCGGCTCCCACCCGCCGAGCCGCGGCGTGATGACGCCGTAGTACGTTACGAGCGCGAGCAGCGCGCCCGCCGCAAGCGCGGCGCCCGCCGCGGCGAGTTCTCGCGGCGCGGGAGCGTGGCGCGCGATCGCAACGAGCGCGACGCCGAAGACGACGAGCGTCAGCGCCGCATCCTCGCGCAGGCCGATCGCAACGAGCGCGCACGACCCGAACCATAGCCACCTGCGGCGATCGGCGAAGAGAAAGAGCGCGAGCACGAGCGGCGTGAAGAGCCCGAGCTCGTGAAACTCGTCGAAGCCCAGCGCGAGCAGCGGCGGGTAGAGGAGCGTGAGATAGCCGAGCCCGCTCGCAACTCGTTCGCCGACGCGCGGCCGCGCCAGCAGCGCGACGAGCGGCGCGCAGATCGCGGTCGCACCGGCCTGCACCAACTGCAAGGGGAGCGCCGAGTGCGTCGCCGCAACGAACGGCCAGAGCAGCGCGAGCGAGGGCGACCAATGGTAGCGAAAGTGCGATCCGCCCTCGAGGCCGTCGCGCATTCCGTTAAACGTGCCGGCGACGATCTGCGCGAAGGTGCCGGTGTCGGATCCGTACGTCCAGAGTTTCGTACGCACGACCGCGAGCGCGGCGAGCACCGCGAACTCGACGAGAGCCCAGAGCCAGACTCGCCTCACCGGCAGGCGCCTTCCAGCCGATTGACCAACCGCGTTGCTCGATGAAGCGGATCTGCGTATTCTGCGGCGCTCACATGGGCAACGATCCATCCTACGCGCGCACGGCGGCACGGGCCGCGCAGCGAATCGTCGCGGCCGGCTACGGCATCGTCTACGGCGGAGGCGGGATCGGCTTGATGAACGTCGTAGCCGACGCCGCGCTCGCCTGCGGCGGCGAGGTGATCGGCGTGATTCCGCACGCGCTGGCCCTCACCGAGATGGCGCACGAAGGTCTCACGAAACTTCACGTCGTCGGCACCATGCACGAGCGAAAGGCGCTGATGGAAGAGCTCAGCGACGCCTTCATCGCGCTGCCGGGCGGTTTCGGCACGATGGACGAGCTCTGCGAGATGCTGACCTGGCGGCAGCTCCGCATTCACGACAAACCGATCGGCCTGCTCAACGAGGAGGGCTACTACGACGCATTGCTCGCGCTCTTCGATACGATGGTGGAAGAAGGCTTCGTCGATCCCGAGACGCGCGCGCTCTTCGTGCAAGCGCCTGCGATCGAGGAACTGCTGACCCTGATGTTCCCCCAGTTTACTCGGTGAGGGCGGTAGAGAGGATGCGCTCTTGCTCGACGGCGTGCTGCCCCGCATAGCCTTCGCTCGGGCTCGCGCGGTAGCCGCGCCCGACGTACTCGATGTCGAAGCCGTCGCGCTTGCCCTCGAGCAGGCGCCGCCGCACGAACGCGCGCGCTCCCATGTTCTTCGGCTCTTCCTGCACCCAAAGGATCTTCTTTAGCCGCGGATAGCCGCCGATCAGGCGGTTAATCTCCGTAACCGGAAGCGGCGCGAGCAGCTCGATCCGCGCGATCGCGGTCCGCGAGAGCCCTCCGTAGGCTGCGTGACTTACGAGGTCGTGGTAGATCTTGCCGGTGCAGAGTATCAGCCGCTCGACCGAATCGCGATCGAGCGCGCGCGGATCGTCGATCACCGGCGCGAAGGCGCCGCGCGCCATCTCGTCGAGCGAGCCGGCCGCGCTCTCGGCACGCAGCAGCGACTTCGGCGTCATCACGACGAGCGGCACGGCGATCGGCGAACGCGCTTGGAGGCGCAGCAGATGGTAGTAGTTGCTCGCGGTCGACGGCGAGGCCACGCGCAAGTTTCCTTCCGCGACGAGCTGAAGGAATCGCTCGGGCCGCGCGCTCGAATGTTCGGGTCCGCCGCCCTCGTAACCGTGCGGCAGCAGCAGCGTGAGGCGCGTCGTCTGCCCCCACTTCGCCTGGCCGGCCGCGATGAACTGATCGACGACGATCTCGGCGCCGTTGAAAAAGTCGCCGTACTGTGCTTCCCAAAGAACGAGAGCGACCGGCTGCTGCGTCGAGTAGCCGTATTCGAAGCCCACGCACGCGTACTCCGAAAGGGGGCTGTTGCGGATCTCGAACGATGCCTGCGTCGCGGCGATATGCTGCAGCGGAATCCACACGTCTTGCCGATCGCCGGAGCCTGCGCCCGGCGGAGTCGTGCCTGCCCGCAGCGGAGTCGAGGGGTGGAAGACTGCGTGGCGGTGGCTGAACGTGCCGCGCTCGGTATCCTGACCGGTGAGCCGGATCGGCGTCCCCGAGGTGAGCAGCGATGCGAACGCGAGCGATTCGGCCGTTCCCCAATCGACGATGCCCTTTTCCGCGATCGTCGCGGCGCGTCGCTCGAACTGGCCGCGCAGTTTGCGATTGAGTGCGAACTCTTGCGGCACCGCCGCGAGCGATTCCGTCCACGCGACGAGTTTCGCGCGGTCGACCGGCTCGAGCACCGTTCCGTCGAACGTGTTGCTTCCGGAGATCTTGCGCCCGGTGATGTGCGACGCGAGCGCGCCCTTGACGGCGCGGCGCGCCTCTTGCAGGCGCTCCGTCGCCTCTTCGGCCATCGCGCGCGCGCGCTCGGCGGTAATCGCGCCTTGGTTGATGAGTTTGTTCGCGAAAAGATCGCGCACGGTCGGATGGTTCTTGATGCGTTCGGCCATCTGCGGCTGCGTGTAGGCCGGCTCGTCCTGCTCGTTGTGGCCGAAGCGCCGGTAACCGATGAGATCGATGAGCACGTCGCGGCCGAAGGCTCGGCGGAAGTCAATCACGAGGTGCACGGCCGCGATGCACGCGTCCACGTCGTCGGCATTGACGTGAACGATCGGCACGTCGAAGCCCTTCGCGAGATCCGACGCGTAGCGCGTCGAGCGCGCGTCGGCCGCGTCGGTCGTAAAGCCGATCTGATTGTTCGCGATCAGATGGATCGTGCCGCCGGTCTCGTAGCCGGGCAGCGACTGCAGGTTGAAGACCTCGGATACGATTCCCTGACCGGTGAACGCCGCGTCGCCGTGGATCAGAATCGGCACGGCCCGCTTGCGGTCGAACGACGGCTCGCCGCGCGACGTGTCGGTCTGCAGCGCGCGAGCGCTGCCCTCGACGACGGGATCGACTGCCTCCAAGTGACTGGGGTTGTGCGCCAGCGTCACGCCGATCGTCTTGCCCTTCGAGGTCGTGAACGTGCCGGTGGCCCCGTGGTGGTACTTCACGTCGCCCATGACGTCGTCGTCGCCGAGATTGCCGCGGTACTGTGCGGCCTCGAACTCCGTCATGACCTCTTCGTAGGGGAGGTTGACGACGTGCGCGATCACGTTGAGCCGCCCGCGATGTGCCATGCCGAGCACCGCGTCGGCCACGCCGTCGTCGGCGAGCATGTCGAGCATCTCCTCGAGCATCGGCACCATGACGTCGAGGCCCTCGCCGGAAAAAGTCTTCTGGCCTAGGAACGTCTTGCGAACGTACCGATCGAACGCCTCGACCTGCGTCAAGCGTTCGAGGAAGTCTATCTGCCGTTGCGGCGAGAGCTTGACCTTATTGCGCCCCGACTCGATATAGTCGCGCAGCCAGACGCGCTGGTTCGCGTTGGAGATGTGCTCGATCTCGTACGCGATCGTCGAGCTGTAGGTCTCCTTCAGTCGCGGAAGCACGTCGGCGAGCGTGTTGCCCGGCACCTTGACGCGCAGCACCGAGGCCGGAATCGCGCTCTGCAGCGCGGGCGTCAATCCGTAGGTCTGCGGCTCGAGCGAGGGATCGCCGACCGGATCGGCGCCGAGCGGATCGAGATTCGCGGCGAGGTGACCGTGACGGCGGTAGGCCGATACGATCGCCATGCCCGCCGCGACCGCGCGCAGCATCTCGTCGGACGGCTTCGTCGAGGCCGGCCCGACGGACGCCGGCGCCATCTGCGGCGCCGCGGCGGCTTGCAACCCAAGCGAGGCGAAGATCGCCTCGTAGAACCCGTCTCGTCCTTGCAAGAGCTCGTCGACGCGGCGCAGATACTCGCCCGACTGCGCGCCTTGAATGACGCGGTGATCGTAGGTGCTCGTGATCTGCATCACTTTCGAGACGCCGAGCAGGCGCAGCGACTGTTCGTTCGCCGTTGCGAATCCCGGCGGATAGCCGATCGCCCCCGTTGCGAGAATCGCGCCTTGTCCGGCCATCAATCGCGGTACCGACGCAACGGTGCCGATGCCGCCGGGATTGGTTAGCGTGAACGACGCGCCTTGGAGATCGTCGGCGGCGAGTTTATTCTCGCGCGCCTTTGCGACGAGCTCTTCGTATCGCGCGCGAAATGCCGCGAAATCGAGCGTCGCCGCGTCGCGAATGACCGGCACGACGAGCGAGCGCGAGCCGTCCTTCCGTTCGGTATCCACGGCGAGGCCGAGGTTGATGCCGGGCTCGAGCCGGCCCGGAGCCCCCGCGTCGTCCCGCCGGAACGAGTAGGTGATGAACGGGAGCTCGCTCGCCGCGCGCGCGAGCGCGTAAGCGATGACGTGCGTGAACGAGATGCGCTCCGAACGGCCGGCCGCGCGCACGGCGCCGTTGAGCTCTTTGCGGCGGGCGTCGAGCACGTCCACCGGAATCGTGCGGAAACTCGTCGCGGTCGGAATCGCGAGGCTCTGCTCCATGTAGCCGGCAAGCACGGCCGAGGGGCCCTTGAGAGGCGTCACCGTCGCGCCGGAGGGAATCGGGGGCGCCGGCGGAAGCGACGGCGTCGCGACGCGGCGCGCGCTATCGGCTTGCGAGAGCACGTCGGCTCGGAGAATCAACCCGTTCGGTCCCGACCCGCGCACGCGTGCGAGGTCGATGTCGAGACGTCGCGCGATGCGCCGCGCCTGCGGATCGGCGAGTCCTTCGCCGGTCGCCGGGGCCGCGGGCGCAGGAGACGCCGGCGGACGAGGAGCCGGCGCTCCGTTCCCCGTCTTCGCGGCGGCGGGCGCTCCATTGCTCTTCGATGTGTCGATCTCGGCGAGCGCCGCGCCGACGGCAACGTTCTCGCCCTCGCGCGCGAGGATGCGCGTCACGACGCCCGATGCGGTCGCCGGAACTTCGACGTCGACTTTATCGGTCGTTACTTCGACGAGCGGATCGCCCTCGGCAACGAATTCGCCGACGCCCTTTCGCCACTCGACGATCGAGCCTTCGGTAACCGATTCTCCCATCTCGGGGAGCGTGACGCTGACGAGGGTCTCCAAAGCGCCTTCATCTTATCTTTTTCGCGCCCCGGGGCCTACGTTCAAAAGTAGCGAATCCAGGAAGTAATGACGTTGAACCGTCGCACCTTCGTCGGTATCTCCGCCGCGGCGACGCTGGGAGCGAGGGGGGCGTGGGTGCCGGAGAACGATCCGGCCATCTCGGTCGATCGCGTCAGCCTGCAATCCTCGGGCACGGCAATCTCGGCATACGCGGCGTGGCCGGCAGCGGCGACGCCGGGCACGCCGTCCGTCGTCGTGATCATGCACGTTTGGGGTGTCGACGCGACGATTCGCGACGTCGTGCGACGATTGGCGAAGGAAGGCTTTGCCGCGATCGCGCCCGATCTCTACTCCCGCTTCGACGCGCCGAGCGGCGACGGGCAGACCGATTTCACGATCTTCCGTCCGTACGCGCAGCGCCTCGATCGCGCGCAGGAGCGCGGCGACGTCGCGGCCGCCGTCTCCTGGCTCAAAGGAAAGTTCGCGGAAACGAAGGTCGGCATCATGGGATTCTGCATGGGCGGACGCATCGTCCTCAACGAGGTCGTCGACGACGGCACGCTCTTCGCGGCGGCCGCTCCGTTCTACGGCGCGGTGGAGAGCGTCGATCCGAGGGCCGTTCGCGTTCCCGTCTGCGGAAGTTACGGCGCACTCGACAAGGGCATTCCGCCCGACTCCGTCCGCGCGTTTGCGGCCGCGCTGACGGTGCCCAACGATTTCCACGTCTACGACGGCGCCGGACACGCGTTCTTCGACGACGCGCGCGCGTCGTACGAGGCGTCGGCGTCGGCCGACGCGTGGGCGCGGACGCTCGCGTTTTTCAGAAAGTATCTCGGAGGCACGACGCAATAATGACACTCGAGGCACTCGGCATCTTTCTCTTCGGCGCGGCGATCGGCGCGGTCGTCGCCTGGCTGGCGGCGCGCTCGGAGAATGCCGCGCTGCGCACGGCGCTCGCGCACGCGCAAGACGCCGGCGAGACGAAGGTCGACGCGCTGATCGAGCGCGCGAAGAACGAGCTGCGCGAAGCGACCGCTCTGCGCGCCAGCGAGCGCGTCGGCGAGCTCGTCACGCCGGTCGCGCAGAAACTCGGGGAGTTCGACCGGCTCCTCACCGAGTTGCGCGGCCGCGCCGAGAAACTCGAGAACGCAACGGCGAATCTCACGACGCAGACCTCGACGCTCGTCACGGCCCTGCGCAACCCTACCTCGCGCGGGAAATGGGGCGAGATGCAGCTGCGCAACGTCGTCGAGAAGGCCGGCATGACGCCGTACTGCGACTTCGCCGAGCAGCAAACGGTCGCGCTCGAAGAGGCTCGCGCGCGTCCCGACATGACCGTGAACCTTCCCGGGGAGCGTTGCGTCTTCGTCGACGCGAAGGCGCCGCTCGATGCGATGCAGTCCGCGCTCGACGAAGCCGACGACGACGCGCGCCGCAAGCTGGTCAAGCAGCACGCGCGGGCTCTGCGCGACCACGTGGACGCGCTTGCGCGCCGCGGCTATCACACCGCGAAGGGTTCGGCCGATTACGTCGTCATGTTCGTCGCGGGCGAAGCATTCTTGAGCTCCGCCTGCAACGACGATCCGGCGCTCATCGAGTACGCGCTCGACAAGGGCGTGCTCATCACCGGGCCGCTGACGCTGATCAGCCTGCTGCGCACGTTCGCAATGGGATGGCAGGCGCTGCGGCAGGAAGAGAACGCAAAGCGAATCGCAACGATCGGCAAGATCTTCTACGAAAGGGCCTCCAAGTTCGCCGAGCACCTCGTCGACGTGCGCAAGCACCTCGAGCGAACCGTCAACGCGTTCAACGGCGCGGTGAGCTCCTACGAGTCGAAACTCCTCCCACAGGGACGCAAACTAAAGGACGAAGCGTCGCTGGCAAATGACGAACTGGCGGAGATTCCGCCGATCGACGTCGTCCCCCGCGACGTCACCGCGCTCGACGGCGGCTCCACGCAGAAGCGCCGGCCGCGCGCGCAGCAGCTCTTCGCGCAGGACGACGCCGTGTAGGCGCGTGCGAAGCCTCTTTGCCTGCGAGTCCGTCGACGTCAAGCTCCTCGTCGACTAGGGGTGGCCGGCCTTCCAGGTCTGCAGCGCGGCGAGCGTGTTCGTTACGTGCTGCGACGGGTCCATGCTCGTGTACGTGTAGATGATCGTGCCGTCGGGCGCGATGACGTACGACGTGCGATTTGCATACGAGGGATGCTGCGGTAGGACGGCGTCGTACGCCTTGATCACCGTCTCGTCGGTGTCGGCGGCCACCGCGAACTTGCTGCGGCACTCGCTGACCGAGAACTTCTGCAGCGTAGCGATCTGGTCGTGCGAGACCCCGATGACCGTCGCGCCGTAGGCTTTGTACTTGTCGATCGCGTCGGCGAAGTCGTGCGCCTCGATCGTGCAGCCCGTCGTGAACGCGGCGGGATAGAAGTAGAGCACCACCGGACCCTGCATCAGGGCCGCGGCCAGCCCGAACGTGAAGACGTTGCCGCCTTGCGACGCCTGCAGCGTGAAATCGGGCGCTTTGGCGCCCACCGAGAGCGCCGCCACGGCGGGAACGGCCAATAGCGCCGACAGCACCATGGCTGCCGGCAGCGCGCGACGCATCTTCATTCGACTAATCCCTTCGATCATCGTACCATAGTACCATGAAGCCCTGGATCTGGATCGCGATCGCCGCGAGCTTCTTGCTGATCGCCGGGCTCGTCGGCAGCGTCGTTCTGATGGCGTTCTCTCTCCTCGGCGTGATGGATCACACCGACGCGCACGCCTGCGCGCTATCGGCCGTCCGGCACAGCGTGCTCGCGGTGCGGATGCTCGGCCGTCCGATCACACAGCAAGGGTTCACCAGCGGCTCGACGAGCCGCGCGAACGGTGAGTTGACCGAGGACGTCCGCTTCACCGTGCGCGGCCCGCTCGGCACCGCTTACGTCATCGCGCGCGGCAAGCGTTCGCCGATCGAATCGCGTCTCGACGTCCTGCTCGGGAGCAACGGCAGCAGCGTGACGATCTACTCCGGCCCCTTCGACTGCCGCGCGCTCCATCGCGGCTTGATCCTCGGCGCTGCCGCCGGCGCGGTCAGACTTTGAACTCGACCCCGCTGAACTGATCCTCGCGATAGTTCGGGTCGTTGGGAGGACGCGGCGTATCCTTCCACCACGCGCTATACGTCGCGAGCCATTCGAAGTTCTCGAAGAGGTACGCGTTGTCGCGCACGCGCCGCCAGCGCGCCACGAAGGGACGGATCGTGTTCCAGCGCGAGCGGAGCATGAAGCCGACGGCATCGACGAGCAACGAGGCATCGAGGACGCCGCGCCGCGCGAGACAGGCGACCGTCTCGACGTACTGCGCGACGAGCACCATCGCGTGGTCGTCTTCGGATCCTTCGAAGCGCGCGCGCACGCTTTGGTCGTCGGGAAAGCGGTCGCCGATCTTCTCGAGCTTGGAGAACGCCTCGACGATGGACGGGTTCGTGAGCCGCGCTATCGCGTCGAGAATCGCCAGCGCGTTGCGCTCGTGCTCGAGCTGCTTGTTCTGGCGAGTGAGCAGGAACGTCGAAAAACCGAGCGCGACGAGCGAGACGACGACCGACGCTCCGGCGAGGAGCTGCTCGACGCTCACGCCGCCGCCGTCACCGTCACAACCCCATGAGGCGGGCCAGGATGAGGCGCTGGACCTCGTTCGTGCCCTCGCCGATCTCGTTGATCTTCTGATCGCGGTACATCCGCGAGATCGGGTACTCGTCCATGAAGCCGTACCCGCCGTGAATCTGGAGCGCGTCGTTGACGACGCGATGCGATAGCTCGCCGGCGAAGAGTTTCGCGAAGCTCGCGGCCTGGACGTAGTCGCGCCCCTGGTCCTTCTCCCACGCCGCACGCAGCATCATCAGTTTTGCGTGCTCGATCTCGGTGAGCATGTCCACGAGCTTGAACGAGATCGCCTGGAACTTGCTGATCGGCTTGCCGAACGCGTGGCGTTCTTTCGAATATGCGAGCGCCTCGTCGTACGCGCCCATCGCCAGCCCGATCGAAAGCGCGGCGACCGAGATGCGTCCGCCGTCGAGGATCGAAAGGAACTGCCGGTAGCCTTCGCCGCGCGGCCCGAGCAGGTTCTCCTCCGGAACGACCGCGTCGACGAACGAGAGCTCGCGCGTATCCGACGCGCGCCATCCCATCTTCGCGTACTTGCGGCTGCGCGTGAATCCCGGCGTCGCCTGCGGGACGATGAGGTTCGATATCTCGCGCGATCCGTCCGGGCGCCTGCCCGTTACCGCGGTGATCGTCGTCCCGCCCGTGATGTCGGTGCCCGAGTTCGTGATGAACGCCTTCGTGCCGTTGATCGTCCACTTGCCGCCGCGCAGCTCCGCCTTCGTCTGCACGTTCCCGGCGTCGCTTCCCGCACCGGGCTCGGTGAGGCCGAAGCCCCAGAGTCTCTCGCCGCGCGCGAGCGGCACGAGATACTCTTGCTTTTGACGTTCGCTGCCGAAGAGAAAGAACGGCGTCGCGCCGAGCGAGACGTGCGCCGCCATCGTGATCGCGGTCGACGCGTCGGCGCGCGCGATCTCCATTACCGCGAGCGCGTAACTCACCGTGTCCCCGCCGGCGCCGCCGTACTCTTCGGGAAACGGCAAGCCCATGAACCCAAGCTCGGCCATCTTCGCGACCAGTTCGTATGGAAAGCTCTCGTTACGATCCATCTCTTCGGCGCGCGGCCTCACTTCGTCGCGTGCGAACTCGCGCGCGAGCCCCTGGATAGCCCTTTGCTCGTCGGTTAAATCGAAGTCCATGGCGAAGGTATAGCCCCCTTCCTCAGGTAACCCTCTCTCCCAGCGATGATCTCCCTCCGCGGCGTTTCGCTGGTCTATCCGAACGGCGTGCGCGCCATAGATAACGTGAGCCTCGAGATTGCCAAGGGCGACTTCGTCTTCCTGGTCGGCGACTCCGGAACCGGAAAGTCAAGTCTGCTCCGCTTGCTCTACCGCGAGGCCAAATCTACGTCCGGCGAGATCGTCGTCGACGGCATTCGCGTCGATCGCCTCAAGCGCAACCGCGTTCCCGCCCTGCGCCGCCACCTCGGCGTCGTTTTCCAAGATTTCAAGCTGCTGACCGACAAGACCGTCTGGGAGAACGTCGCGTTCGCGATGCAGGTGACGGGCGCCCACACGCGCGACGTGATGCGCCAGGTGCCGCGCGTGCTCGACCTCGTCGGGCTATCGCACAAGAGCCGCATGTATCCCAGCGAGCTCTCCGGCGGCGAGCAGCAGCGGACCGCGATCGCGCGCGCGCTCGTCAACAATCCGAAGATACTGCTCTGCGACGAGCCGACCGGAAACCTGGACCCCGCGAACACGACCGAGATCACCGCGCTGCTGCTGCGCATCAACCTCAAAGGGACGACGGTCGTCGTCGCAACGCACAATCAAGCGGTCGTCGATCGCATGCGGCGCCGCGTCGTCCGTCTGCACGACGGGCGGATCGCAACGGACGAAGAGCGAGGCTACTATTATCTTGGACTCGGGGAAAGTCAAGTTCTTTCTGGGTGAGGTGTTGCGCAACTTTTCGCGCAACGCCGGCATGCAGATCACGGCGATCGGAACGGTCGCCATCACGATCGTCCTGCTAGGCCTCTTTCTATTCGCCCGGTCGGCGCTCGCCGATCTCGGCTCGAGGCTGCTCGATCAGATCGAGATCTCGGCCTATCTGCGCACCGACGTGACGCCGGCGCAGACGGCGGCGATCGGGCGCTTTCTCGCCTCGGATCCGCGCGTAGCTTCGGCGGAGTTCGTCTCGAAGAAGCAGGGGCTCGCCGAACTGCGAGAGCGCACGAAGGGCGCGATCGACACCGGGTTGCTCACCGAGAACCCGCTTCCCGACAAGTTTCGCATCAAGACGCGCGTCCCCGACGACGTGCCGGCCGTCGCCGACACCGTACGCCGGCTCTCCGGCGTGGACAACGTCGTCTACGGTCAGAAGATCGTCGCGCGGCTCCTCCAACTCGGGGCCGTCATGCGCCGCATCGGAATCGGCGTGATCGCCGTCTTCCTCGTCGTCGCGGGCATCATCATATCGAACACGATTCGCCTGACGGTCTTCGCCCGCCGCCGCGAGATCGCGATCATGCAGCTCGTCGGCGCGACGAGCACCTACATTCGCCTTCCCTTCATCTGCGAGGGTCTGCTCGACGGGCTGATCGGCGCGCTGCTCGCGATCGCGCTGCTCGCGATCGCCCGCGCCGCGCTCTGGCCGCGTCTGCTCGAAGCGTTGCCGTGGGCGCAATTGACGATCGCTCCTCTCGACGCGCGTCTGCTCTCGCTCGAACTGCTTGCGGTCGGCGCCGCGATCGGCGGCGTCGCATCGTGGATCTCCGTCGGACGCCACCTGCGCACGTGATGCGACGCCTGACCGCGCTTGCCGTCGCGCTCGCGCTCGTCCCCGGGCTCTCGGGTGCCGGCAAGTCGCCGCTCGAACAGCGGATCCAGGCCGAGCGCGCGAAGGCGCAGCAGATTCAATCGCGCCTGCACGCAAAACGCGCCGAACTGAACTCCGTCACGGCGCGGTACGACGATCTGCAGCGCCAACTCGGCGAGACGAACGCAGCAATCGGACAGGTGAACGGCCGGCTCGGCACGCTGCAGGTCCAGCACGACTGGACCGAGCGCCGCATAGATTGGAACGCGATCCAACTCGACGCGGCGCGCCGCTCGCTGCGGCTCCACGACGAGCTGCTCAAACGGCGCCTCGTGGACATCTACGAGTACGGCGACATGACGTACCTGAACACGCTGGTCGCCGCTCGTTCGTTCAGCGAGTTCGTCGAGCGCTGGGAAGACCTGCGGCTGCTCATCGCCGCGAACGAGCGCACCGTGCGCGCGCGCAAGGCCGAGGAGGCGCGCGTCACCGCGATCGAGGCCGACCTCGAGCGCACGCGGCTCGAATTACAGCAAGAAGAGACCGCTCAGGAAGAGGCGCGCAGCCAACTGAATTCGCTCGCCGACGAGCGCAAGACCCTCGTCGAGTTCGCCGCGATGCGAAAGCACGACGTCGCATCCCAGGTCGCCGAGATGGAGAGCCTCTCCGCCGCGGAGGAGTCGCAACTCGAAGGTTTGATTCTCGAGCGCGAGCGCGAGCTCGAGGCCCAGCAACGCGCGGCCGGCATCGCGGGCGGCACGCCGAGCTCCGGCAGTTCGGGGAGCTTTTCGTGGCCGGTGACCGGAACGATCACCTCGCCCTTCGGCTGGCGCTCCAACCCCTTCGGGGGGAGCCCCGAGTTCCACCAAGGGCTCGACATCGCGGCGCCGGCCGGCACGACCGTGACGGCGGCGGCCGCCGGAACGGTCATCATGGCGCAGTGGTACGGCGGCTACGGCAACTACATCTTGATCGACCACGGGGGCGGCTACTCGACCGGCTACGGCCACCTCTCGGCCATCTACGTTGCCTCAGGCCAGGTCGTCGCCCGCGGCCAGGCGATCGGGGCGGTCGGCTCCACGGGGCAATCGACGGGCCCTCATTTGCATTTTGAGGTTAGGATTGCGGGCAAACCTGTTGACCCGGCGCCCCGGCTCCATTAAGACTTAGCAGGTACCCTCAAAAAAAGAAACTCCTGACCCGCCCGGGCGGGTATAGGCAAAAGGATAGATGAGCCGTTACTTTCGCATTCTCCTGATGCTCCTGTTGGTCGCCGCGGTTACCACGGCGGCCGCGGTCCTCATCGGCTATCGCACGGGCATGCTCGCGCGCCAGTCGGTGCTCGAGGTTGCCACGACCGGCGACCTGCGCGACCTCTTCGAGTCGCAGGGGAACTCGGGCTCGATGCTCGTGGACATCGCGCTGCGCAGGCTGGAGAGCGATTACTACAAGCCGGTCGATCCGCAGACGCCCATCGCCGGCGAGGCCGCTGGGCTCAAGAGTTACCTCGGCGCGAAGAAGGTCTCCGCGCCGCTGCCGAGCACGAGCGCGCAGGGCGATCCGATGGCGGACGGCGAGCGCGCCGGCGAGTTGCTCACCTACGCGCAACAGAACTACGCGCAGTCGCTCGGTCCGCACGGAAGAGACGATCTCACCGAGGCGGCGCTGCGCGGCATCATGACCTCGGTCCACGATCCGTACACCGTCTATCTCTCGCCGCGCGAGATTCAAGGCCTCAACGAATCGCTCTCGGGCGGAAACTTCGGCGGCATCGGCGTCTACATCTATCAACTCAAAGACGGGCGGATCGTCGTGCAGCCGATCGAGAGTCTGCCGGCGGCGCGCGCCGGAATGAAACCGGGGCAAGTCGTCGACTCGGTCGACGGCAAGCCGGTGCGCGGGCTCAGCATCGATCGCGTCGAGGAGATGATTCGCGGCGAGGCGGGAACGGTCGTCCACCTGCAGGCGCATCCATACACCGCGCCTTCCTCCGAGCGCTCCTACGCGATCGTTCGCGAGATCATCCACGTGCCGACGGTTCGCGCGAAGATGGAAGACGGCATCGATTACATTCGCTTGTCGGACTTCGGCACGACGTCGGCCGACGAGGTTCGCAAGGCGCTGCTCGACGGCCGGGCGCACAACGCCCGCGCCTACATTCTCGACCTGCGCGACAACGGCGGCGGCCTGCTCGACGCCGCGGTGCAGATCTCGAGCCTCTTCATTCCCCAGGGCACGATCGTCTCGACGATCAAGCGCGACGGCTCGCGCACGAGCGAATCGGCGCTCGGCACGGCAATCGGCGGCTTGCATCCGCTCGCGATCCTCGTGAACAAGTACACGGCGAGCGCGTCGGAGATTACGTCGGGCGCACTCCAGGATTACCACCTCGCGACGCTCGTCGGCACGCGCACGTTCGGAAAGGGCGTCGTCCAGAGCATCTTCGCGATGCCCGACAATGGGGCGCTCAAGATCACGACCGCTCGCTACCTAACTCCGGCCGGACGCGACATCCAGCATCACGGCATCGAGCCCGACGTCGTCGTCAATCAGGATCCCAACCCGTCGATCATCGACACGCCGGCGGACAAGCAGTTGGCCGCCGCCAAGGCACGTTTGCAATCGCAGCTACGTTAATACAGGGAATATGAAACGCCACATTTCGATCTTCTGGGCGGCCGCGCTCATCGTCGCGCTCGTCCAACTGCCGGCGGCATCGGCCGCACCGGCGCAACACCTCTCCACGGCGGACGCCGGGGAGATCACGACGAGCTTCGACTATTTGACGGATAACTTTTACAAGAAGGTCGATCCGCAGGTCGTCCTCGACACGGTTCGGGCGGAGCTGCTCTCCGCGATGCGCACGGCAGGCGTTAAGAACGCCTCGCTTCCGCAGATGCACGCGAGCGAAGCGGCCGGAACGAACGTTCGCGAGATCGACGCGGAGATCGAAAAAGCGGCGGCCGAGTCGAAGTCGAAGTTCACGCCGCACCAGCTCACCTATCTCGCGCTCGACGGGATGATGAAGTCGGTCAACGACCGCTACACGGTCTTCATGACGCCGAAAGAATTCGCAGGGCTCAATCAAGGGCTCGACGGCGGCGACTTCGGCGGAACCGGCATCGTCATTCAAGTTGACGACAAGACGAAGTACATCTCGGTCGAGAACGTCGTGCCGGACGGTCCCGCCGACAAGGCGGGCGTCGAGCAAGACGATCTCATCCTGACGATCGACGGCGTTTCGACGAAGGGGCTCAGCCTCGCCCAGGCGAGCGGCAAGCTCCGCGGCAAGGAAGGCACGAAGGTTACGCTGACGCTTCAGCGCGACAGCGGCGCGGCGCCCGCGCCGATCACGATTACCCGAGCGAAGATCCATCAGCTGAGCGTCTATGAGAAGATGCTGCCCGGCAAGATCGGATACGTCGCGCTGACCGTCTTCGGACGCGATACCGGCGACGAGCTCAACGCCGCGCTCGGTCGCCTGCAGAAGGACGGCGCGCGCGCGCTGATTCTCGACCTGCGCGACAACGGCGGCGGTTATCTCGAAGCCGCGGTCGCCGTTAGTTCGAAGTTCATCTCGAGCGGACCGATCGTCTCGGTCGAGTCCCGCGCGTCGAACATCACGACGCTGGAGGCCGATAACACGGCGATCAATCCGGTGCCGCTCGTCGTTCTGGTCAACGGTTACACGGCGTCGGCGTCGGAGATCACGTCAGGCGCGATTCAAGATAGCAGCGTGGGCACGATCATGGGCACGAAGACGTTCGGAAAGGGCGTCGTGCAGACGATCGTTCCGCTTCCCGACAAGAGCGCGATCAAGGTGACGACGGCGCGCTATCTGACGCCGCGCAACCGCGACATCAACCACCTCGGCATCACGCCCGACGTCGTCGTGATCGAGAACAAGCACCCGCAGTTCGGGACGCCGGCGAAAGACGACCAACTGACGCGCGCGATCCAGTATCTGAACGACAAGCTCGCCCATCTGAATCAAGAAAACGGCGGCTAGGAAGAACTCCTAAGAGGACTTCTTGCGAGAAGCCGCTCCGGCGGCTTTTCGTTTTCTCGGCGCGGGTTTTGCATCGCCGCCGGTCTCCGCCGTCTCGGACGCCGCGCTCTTGCGGGCGCGACGCGGTTTCGAATCGGCCGCCGGCAGCGCGATCGCCGCGGGCGCGCTCTCGAGTTCTGCGCTCACCTGTTGCGTGCGCGGCGTGCGGCGCCGTCGCACGGGCTTCGTCCGCTTCGGATCCTCGGTGCGGGCCGAGAGGCTCGGCGGCGGCGGCTCGACCGCCGGCGGCGGACTCCCGCTCGCCTTCGCGATCGCGCGCGACGGCTCGGGCGCGGCGGTCACGCCGGTGGCGTGCGCCGCTCCGTTCGAACCGACTTCGAAGATCTGCCGCTCGGGAACCGCACCCGTCCCCGCGCCACCGCGTCCGCGTCCGCGGCGACCGCGACGGCGTCGCCGCCGTCTGTGCTGCTCGCCGTCGGCCGAAACGGGCTGCGTCTCCGCCGGGGGCCGTTGCGCGGGTTGCGTCGCCGCGGTCGACTGCGTCGCCTGCGTATCCTCGCCGTCTCTGCGTCCGCGTCCGCCTCGACGACGGCGCCGGCGTTTTCGCTGTCCCTCGCCCGTCGCGTGCTGCACCGCGCCTTCGGCGATGATGATCGCGTCCGGCTGCGCCTCGCCTTTTCGCTCCGCGCGCAACGCTTTGTCTTGCGCCTCTTCCTCTTCGCTCACCGGCGAGATTCCGATCGGCGGCCGCGACGCCGATTGGCGCGCCGCGTCTTCGGCCAACTCGCGGAGCTGGCGCGTCTGCTCGGCCGCCGAGATCTCGGCTCGCCGTCCGCGCCGCTTCCGCCGCGATTTCGCGCCCGCGGTCACGAGCTCGGCCAGCACGTAATCGTCCTTGTCGTCCACGTCGAGGATGCGGATGCGTGCGGAGTTGCCCGCGTTGTTCGCGCCGTTTTCGACCTCGATGAGATGGCCTTCGACGACCGCCGCCGCGGAGGTCGCGTTTGGCAGGCGTCCGGGAAGCAGCTCGACTTCGTGCTCGTCGCCGACGCGCACCGTACGTCCGTCGCCGCGCCATGCGGCGGCCAGCTCGATGCGAGCCTTCTCGGGATGGATCATCGGATCGACGCGCACGTGAATCTTGCGTCCGAGCGCGCGAGCGAGCTCTTCGCACTCACCCTCGTACCAGAATTCCATCTGCACTGCGACGGTCGGCGCCACGTGGACGACGACGTCGCCGGCCGCGCCGCGGCCCGCCTCGTCGCGAATCCGGCGAAAGGCCTCGATCGCAACCGACTGCGCCGACATGACGCTGCCCATTCCCGCGCAGGTCGGGCACGCGCCGCGCAACTGCGCGCCGAGATCCTTGCCGATTCGTTTGCGCGTGAACTCGAGCAGCCCGAGGTTCGAGAAGGACTGGATCGTCGCGCGGGTGCGGTCGAGCCGAAGATTCTCTTCCATCGTCTTGACGACGCGGTCGCGCGACGACTCCGACGCCATATCGATGAAGTCCACGACGATGATGCCGCCGATGTCGCGCAGCCGTACCTGACGCGCGATCTCCTCGGCCGCTTCGATGTTCGTCTTGAGGATCGTATCCTCGAGATTGCGGCCGCCGGTAAACTTGCCGGAGTTTACGTCAACGACCGTCAGCGCCTCGGTCGACTCGATCACGATCGACGCACCCGACGGCAGATTGATCTTCGGGCGCATGAGCTTCTGCAGCTCCTCTTCGATCTTATAGTCGTCGAAGAGCGAACGCCCCGAGTTATAGTACTCGACGCGATCGATGTATTGCGGCCCGAGCAACTGCAGGAAGTCGCGAATCTTGCGGTACTCTTCCTCGTCGTCGATCAGGACGCGATCCACGTCGGCGGTGATGAAGTCGCGCGCCGCCTTGAAGACGAGGTTCATGTCCTTGTGCAGCAGCGACGGGGCCGTCGCGCGTTTGTACGTCTCCAAGATGCCGTGCCACATGCGGATCAGCACGCCGAGGTCGGCGATCAGCTCGGCCTCGCTCGCACCCGCGGCTGCGGTGCGGACGACGGTCGCCATCCCCTCGGGCCGGATGCGCTTCATCACGCCTTTGAGGCGGTCGCGCTCGGCCGCGGAATCGACCTTCCGCGATACGCCGGAGTACTTGCCCGTCGGCATGAGGATCAGGTAGCGGCCCGGCAGCGAGATGTTCGTCGAGATCCGCGCGCCCTTGAGGCCGCGCGGCTCCTTGACGATCTGCACGAGCACGTCGTCCCCGCGCTTGACTTTCTCGCTGATCGTG
Source organism: Candidatus Binatia bacterium (assembly GCA_035541935.1). Classification (GTDB taxonomy): domain Bacteria; phylum Vulcanimicrobiota; class Vulcanimicrobiia; order Vulcanimicrobiales; family Vulcanimicrobiaceae; genus Cybelea. The sequence goes on from DATKMJ010000056.1 coordinate 75,084, forward strand.
AATCCGCTGTGGCCCTGCGTGATCTCGACGTCGCCGATGTTCAGCGGCTGCTTGTTGATGTCGTCGACGTAGAGAAAGGCGTTACGGCCCAGCCCAATATCGACGAACGCCGCTCCCATACCGGGGAGCACGTTCTGTACTTTTCCTTTGTAGATCGAGCCGATGACTTTCTCTTCGCGCTCGATGTAGAGTTCGGCTAGCTCGCCGTCCTCGAGTATGGCGACCCGGTTTTCCCAGGGATCGCTCGAGATCAATATCTCGCTCGACAAATTTTCCTCAAGTCATCCGAGCTCGCCGCGCGCCGCGCTTCCCCTGCGGGGGCGCTGGCGGCGGCGCCTTCGCGCCGCAACGGCCAGCCCAGAAAATTTTTGTTACAAAAAAACACTGCTTGCCGGCGGCCCTTCGTCATACTGGACGGAGCCTGCCGACGTAGCTGATCCCCTGCTTCCCGGGGCCGGGGGCTCGGACCTGCCTAGGCGTTGCCGAGGACGTCCCGGTCTCGCTGCGAGTAAATATTGAGCAAGATGCCGAGCGCGGCGAAGTCGGTGAGCATCGCGGACCCACCGTACGACATAAGCGGCAGCGGAATCCCGGTGATCGGCATGATGCCGACCGTCATGCCGAGGTTCACGAGCACGTGGAAGAAGAGCATCCCGACGAGCCCGGCCGCTAAGAGAAAGCCGAACCGGTCGCGCGCGGCGAGCATCGTGCGGACGCCGCCGTACAGCACGACGCCGTAGAGCAATATCAAGATGACGGCGCCGGTAAAGCCCCACTCTTCCGCGAGCACGGTGAAGATGAAGTCGCGCGAGTGCTCGGGGACGAAGTTCAACTGCGTCTGCGTGCCGTGATAGATGCCGCGCCCGAACCACTCGCCGTTGCCGACCGCGATCTTCGATTGGTTGAGATTGTATCCGGTGCCCTGCGGATCGGATTTCGGATTGAGAAACACGAAGAGCCGCGCGCGTTGAAACGGCTTGAGCACGGCGTTCGTGCCGAGCGCGGCCGCGGCGACGACGAGCATGCCGAGGCAGTAGATGCCGAAATCGCCGAGTTTCGGTAGCGCGAAGAAGAGCTCGACGGTCAGGATCGCGAGCAGCACGAGCGACGTGCCGAGGTCGGGCTGTTTGAGAATGAGCAGCGCGGGAATCGCGACGGTCAGCAGCGGTTTCCAGAGGTCTTGCAGATTCTGATAGGTTCCGCGGCAGAGCACCGCTGCGAGCGCGATCGCGACGACGAGTTTCGCCGGCTCAGAGGGTTGGAAGGTTCCGAGCGGACCGAGCGAGATCCAGCGCTGCGCGCCCATCGCGCTGTGTCCGCCGCGTAGAATGAACAGCAGCAGGAGCAAGTTGACCGCGTAGAGCGCGGGCGCCCAACGCTGCCACGAACGATAATCCACGAGCGAGAGACCGATCATCACCGACAACCCGAGCAGCAGGTAGAGAATCTGCTTCGTGGATTCGCCCGCGGCGTCGGGTTCGTGCAGACCCGCCGAGCGTATGCAGACGATTCCGATCAGTGCGACCGGAATCGCCGCTAGAGCCAGGGGCCAGTTGAAGTTGCGAAGGTAGCGCTTGATGGTAGCGCTTAGCGTTCTGCGTTCACTGCGCCGGCACCGGTGCGGCCGCCGGCGGTCCCGCCAGCGGCGGCGCGGTCGCGGCGGGCGCCTTCTTCTTGCGGCGGCGCTTGCGCGGGGCTGCCGCCGGCGCGGCCGCCGCCTCGGGCTCGACCTTGCCGTTGCCGTTGCCGTTCGGACGATTGACCGAGAGAATCGGAATATTCGCGAGCATCGCAAGCGTCCGGTCTTGACGCTCGAACGTCACGTCGATGCGCTCGCGATCCACTTCGACGAAGCGCGAGATGACGTCGACGAGATCGAGCTTCATCTTCTCGACCATCTCGGGCGCCAGCTCGAGGTGATCGGTCATCAACACCAGCCGCAGGCGCTCCTTCGCGGTCGCGCTCGAACCGGGCTGGCCGAAGAGCCGGCGGAGAAACTCGATCATCGGCGCGTTCCCCCGAAGATCGAGCCGATGCGCTCTGCGAGCGAGGCCTTCGCCGCCGCCGGCATCGGAACCGCGACGTCCTCGCCGGCGACGCGCGCCGCGATCGCACCGTAGGCCGCCCCCGTCGCCGTCTGCGCGCGGAGCGCGAGCGGCTCGCCGCGATTGGTCGTTACGATGATCTCGGGCTCGTCGGCGATGACGCCGAGCAGCGGCAGGCGCAGGATCGCGTTGACGTCGTCGACGGAGAGCATCTTGCCCTTCTTCACGAGCTGCGGGCGCAGCCGATTGATGATCAGCTGCGGTTTAAAACGGTTGCCGAGCAGGCCGACGACGCGATCGACGTCGCGCACCGCGGCGACCTCGGGCGTGCAGATGACGATCGCCTCGTCGGCGCCGGCGACGGCGTTGCGAAAGCCGAGTTCGATGCCGGCGGGGCTATCGACCAAAACGTAATCGAAGCGCTCGCGCAGGCTCGTCACGAGCGCCTGCATCTTCGCGGTCTCGACGTCGTCTTTCTCGCGCGACTGCGCCGCGGCGAGCAGGAAGAGCGTCTCGGTATGTTTGTCGGGAACGAGCGCGTCGTCGACGGTGACGCGCTCCTCGAGCACGTCGAGCAGGTGATGCGTGACGCGATTTTCGAGACCGAGCACGATGTCGAGGTTGCGTAGGCCGACGTCGGCGTCGATCATCACGACGCGCGCGCCCCGGCGCGCGAGCGCGGTTCCGAGATTTGCGGTCGTCGTCGTCTTTCCGACGCCGCCCTTGCCCGACGTTATAACGATCGCGCGTCCGAGCTTCGCCGCCGTTGCGCTCTCCTCGAGCTCGAGTGCCGGCTCCACGTGATGCACGTCTACCCCACTTTCAACGCCTCGATGAGGCGTCCGAAGAACGTTTGGTTATCGAAATTGGTAAAGGGCACGAGCTCGCCCTCGAGCCGCCGCGCGATCTTATCGTAAATCGCGCGCAGCCGATTCGATTCGTTGAGGACGATCGGCTCGCCGCGATTCGTCGTATCGATGACCTCTTCGTCGTCGGGAACGACGCCGAGCAGCTCGATCGAGAGCACCTCGCAGACGTCCTCGACCGAGAGCATGTCGCCGCTGCGCACCATCTCGGGACGCAGCCGGTTGACGATCAGACGTATCGGCTTCCCCGTCTCGCCGATCTTACCGACGACGCGGTCGGCGTCGCGGATCGCGCTGACCTCGGGCGTCGTAACGACGATCGCCTCGGTCGCGCCGGCGACCGCGTTACGGAAACCGCTCTCGATCCCCGCCGGGCAGTCGATGAGCACGTAATCGGCCTGATCGGCCGCCCGTTCGACGATCGCGGCGAATTGCTGCGGGGTGATCGCGTCTTTCTCGCGCGTCTGCGCGGCCGGCAGAATCGAGAGCGATTCGAATCGCTTGTCTTTGATCAGCGCCTGACGCAGATGGCAGCGGCCCTCGGCGACCTCGACGAGATCGAAGACGATGCGCTTCTCCAATCCCAGGACGAGATCGAGATTGCGCAGCCCGATGTCGGCGTCGATGAGAATCACGCGCTTGCCGCGTTTCGCCAGCGTCGCTCCGAGATTCGCCGTGGTCGTCGTCTTGCCGACGCCGCCCTTGCCCGAAGTCACGACGATCGCGCGCGCGCTCATGCCGGCGCCGCTCCCGAGGTCTCGAGCCGCGCGAGCCGCTCGAGCGAAAGGATGACGATGCGACCGTCGCGCGCGACGGCCGCCTCGGGAATCGCACCGCTGCGGCGCTTCGCGCGCTCGTCGGCTGCGATGAAACTCGCGATGCGCAGCTGCGTCGCGGCGAGTTCGAGCGCGTAGATGCGGGCGTTCTCGTCGCCGCGCGCTCCCGCGTGCGCGATGCCGGCGAGCCTGCCGAAGACGACGATGTCGCCGGTTGCGATCAACTCGGCGCCGGGATTGACGTCGCCGACGACGACGATGTTGCCGGTGTTATGCAGCACTTGTCCTCCGCGCAGCGTCGCCGCGTGATAGAGGGTCCCCGGCGGCGCATCGACGAGGCGCAACTCGGCGACGGGCGCCGGACTCTTCGGCGGATCGAGCTTCGCTCGCCGCACGCTCGCCTCGCCGCGCCGGCGGCGCTCGGCGATCTCGTTGCGCGCGCCCGCGAAGTCGGCGACGAGCGAACGCGCTGCGTCGGATAGCGGAATCTCGGCGGGCGGCGCCGGCTGCTCGAAGGCCGTTCCCACGGCCTCGGCGAGCTGGCGCAGCCCCTCGGCGACGCCCGAGACCGCCAGCAGGGTGACGCCCGCGGCAGCCAAGAGGTCGCGCAGGCGCACGAGGTCGGCCTCGGTCGGGAGGGTCGCGCCGAAGTTGGCGACCGCCGGCGAACCGCTGTAGAAGGTCGGCTGCTCGGCGAGCCGAGCTTCCAGCTCCGCGAGGGCCGCTTCGAGGTCGCGATTGCCCAATGCAACCTCAATGCCGTCGCGGCGCCCTCGTAAGAGTGTCACGCTACGCTCTGCGAGAAGAATCGTGCGCATCCCCCCGCTCATCCACAAACGATTCGCAATTTCTTGACGTTTTCCACATATAATACACAGTGATCCGACATACCCTAAGGGTAGCTTGCTAGAGGAACCAATTCGCATGCTCCGACGCACGATTCCGCTCTTCGCCATCATCTCGCTGCTCAGTGCCATATGCCCGGCACCGGCGCCGGCGATGTCGACGCAGGCCGAGATCGCGGCCGGCCAAGCCGAGGACCAGCAGATCGTCGCGAGCAGCGTCATCGAGACCGATCCGCTGCTCAACGCGTACGTCGCCGGCATCGCCGGCAATCTCTGGAATCAGGTCGCGCGAAAAGACGTTCCGTACTCGGTCAAGATCATCAAGGATAGCCAGATTAACTCGTTTGCGACGCTCGGCGGCTTCGTCTACATCAACGAGGGCCTCATCGACTTCGTCCAATCCGACGACGAGCTCGCAAGCGTCATCGGCCACGAGACGGGCCACATCGAGCGGCGCCACGTCATCACCACGAACTCGAAAGCGGAGATTCTCAATATCCTCTTCGGCATCGCGTCGATCTTCTCGCCGATCGTCTACGAGCTCGGCGGGCTCGCTGAAGCAGGCATCATGGCAAAGGTCTCGCGCGAGGACGAGATCCAAGCCGACCGCTACGGCCTGCAGCTCATGTCGCGCGCCGGCTACGATCCCGAATCCATGGTGACGATGATGGCGCATCTCGGCGTGCTGGAAGAAGAGCACGACGACGCCGTCAGCAAGTATCTCGAAGACCATCCCAATCCCGCGGCGCGCGTAGCGCACCTCATGGGATACCCCGAGCTCGATCCGACGACCGTCACGGCACAGCAGGTGCTCGTGCAGGCATCGAGCGACGAGGAGCGCGCGCGCTACGATTTCGCGCGCCTGCGCCTCGATCAAGTTTTGAAGAAGGATCCGCAGAACCCCGAAGCGCTGCTCGAACTCGGCCAGTCGGAACTCGCGCTCGGCCTTCCGAATAAGAGCGAGCAGACGATGGCGGAGGCGGCACAACTCGGTTCGCCCGCGACCCGCGCCGCCGCGAATCAACAGATCACCGCGCTGCGCAAGATGGAAGTGCAGCAGGTGCGGCTGACCAAGGCCGATCCGCCCGGCAACCTGCAGAGCACCGTCACCGCCGCGCAAGCGAACCACTACGCGAACGCGACCGAGATCGCGGCGCGCGCCGCCGAGGGCAAAGATCAGATCAAGGCCGTCCGCAACCGCATCGACACGCTGCAGTACGAGGTTCCCGATCTGAGCCGGGTCAACGCGAAGCGCGGCTCGCGCGTCGAGGCGATCGTGAAGAACCTTACCTCGATGGCGCGCTCGCTCAACAGCGCGCTGCAGGACACCGGCAGCGATACCAGCCCGATCGAAGGCGTCGGAACGCTCGAGAAAGACAAAGAGACCGGATCGCTCAAGGACAGCGCGGACATCTACAAAGAAATGCTGGCGCCCTTCGCGCTGACGCCGGTTCCGACCGAGTCGGTCGCGCTCTTCCCGTCCTATCCGCAGATGCTTGGCGAGCTCTCGCGCGCAGACGCCGAGATGCTGCGTTCGGTCGACGCGGCGCGCGCGTCGCTGACGATTCTCGATCAATCGCTCGGCGATCTCGACGAGTTCCTCAAGGAGCTCGACCACGCGCAGCTTGGCTTCAGCGGCGACATCACGCCCACCGAGTACGCCGTGCTCAAGCCGATGATGCAGAAGTGCGTCGACGACTTCAACAGCGCGGCGACCGCGGCGTCGCAGGGCGAGCAGCTCTACAACTTCGCGCGCTCGCGCCAGCTCTCGACGCGCATCACGCTGCTCGGTCTGGGAACCTCGCCGCAACTCTACTCGACCCTGCAGTACGCGCTGCAGCAGCGCTTCGGCTCGAGCGGCGTGGACTACCGCACGATGCTCCGCGACGGGCTGACGCCCGGCGAGGTAACCGCCGCAACGATCATCGCCGCCGACATCAAGAGCACGCCGGAGAGCGTCATCACCGAGGCGAAGAGCTCGGGCCAGACCGTCATCGACGTCGCGAACGCGCATAAGATGCACGCCTGGCCGCTCGAGATCTTCATGGGCCTCGTCTATCTCGACTACACGGACGACCCGCTGAAGGAGCTTCGGAAGGCCGACGGAACGCTCGCGGTCGATCTCGGCAAACTCGGCCTGTAGGAGCATCCATGGCAGCAGCTAGCGACGCACGCAACATCTTTACGCTCGTGCGCAAGAGCATCGATGTGCGCGCCGTGCACGTGCACGTGCGCAAACCCTTCCGATTCTTGCTCTGCGGCGATCCGGCGCTCATCGCCGAGTTTCGAGCGCTGCTGCTCGGCGGCTACGACGGCCCGGTTCCCGTCGAGGCCGCGGCCTGTCTGGAGACCATTCGCGCCGAGATGCCGCTGGTCACGAATCCGAACGAAGTCCGCGCGATCATCTTTCTCGGCCGCGGCTTAGACGCCGCGCATGCCGACTTCGGCGCGCTCAGCACGCTCAACGTGCCGATCTTCGCGATCACGGTCGACCCGGATGCGGCGCCGGCCGGTCCCTCGACGCCCCCCGAGCCGGGCATGTGGAGCGAGTACGTCGTTCCGTCGCTCACGCGCGATGCGCTGCGCGGCCGTCTCTTTCTGCATCTTATCGAGCGCGCGCGCGGCGCCGAGATCGCGATCGGCAGAAGCTTCCCGGTGCTGCGCGACACCGTCGCCGCCAAACTCACGCGCGACGCGGCGAACAACGCGCTGAAAGTAGCGCTCGCGAGCGCGGTCGTCGATCACATTCCGGTCGTCGGCTTCGTGCTCGGCGCGTTCGCGTCGGCCGGCGACATGGTGGCGATCACCGGCATTCAGGTGATGCTGATGCTCCACATCGAGGCGGTCTATGGCCGCGATCCCGACGTCGGGCGCACGTGGCAGCTCTTGCCGGTCATCGGCGGCGGCTTCGGCTGGCGCACGCTGGCACGCGAACTCGTCGGCTTCGTTCCGGTCGCGGGCATCGCGATCAAGGGCGCGATCGCGTATGCAGGCACGATCGTCGTCGGCGAAGGCGTCACGTTCTTTCAAGAGCACGGCAGTTACATGACGAAGGGCCAAGCTTCGGTGCTCTACGAGCGCGCAAAGGCCGACGCGCTTCGCTTCGCCCGCGAACTCATCGGAAAGCTGCGGCGCAAGTGAGGGCCATCGCAGTCGTCCTCGCTGCGGCCGCGATCTTTGCCGCGGCGCCCTTGCGCGCACAGAGCGATCCGCGCGTCGAACGGCTCATCGCCGCATCCGGCGCCGCGATCGGCGTCAAATCGCTCGCAATGGTCAACGTAGTCGCGGTCCATGCCGCGGTTACCGCGGTCGGCCTGCGCGGTACGGTAACGCAGTACGCCGATCTGCGCGACGGGCGCTATGCCGCGACGACGAATCTCTCGCCGCTCGTCTCCCTCGACGGCTACGACGGACGCATTGAGTGGAGCGGCGATGGAACGAATCTCGTCTGGAACCAAGGCGGCGACAGCGATCGTTCGTCTGAACTGAATCAGGCGTATATCTCGAGTTACGGCCTCTGGCAACCGAACGCACGCGGAGCGACCGTAACGTCGCTCGGCACGAAGAACGAGAAGGGCCACTCCTACGATGGATTGAGCATCACTCCGGTCGGATCGAAGGTGCCCTTCGAGCTGTGGTTCGACGGCACGACGCACCTGCCGGCGCGAGCGAACCTCGTCAGCGGCTTCACGACCCAGACGATGACGTTCTCCGACTACCGGCGCTTCCACGGCGTCATGGTCGCGCGCGCGGTTCGCATAGACTCCAGCGACGGCAACAACGTTGACGCACGCGTAACGAGCATCGTGTTGAATCCACCCGACGCGCGCGCCGCGCTCGCGCGGCCGCAGACGCATCCGACCGACTTCTCGATCGCCGGCGGCAAGACGTCGACGACCGTTCCGGTCGCCCTGATGGAGAACCACGTTTACCTCGACGTGATGCTCAACGGGAAGGGACCGTACCACTTCATCTTCGATACCGGGGGCTCGAACGTCGTCGATCCCGCCGTGGCGAAAGAGATCGGCGCGTTCGGCAGCGGATCGGCGCAGGGCAGCGGCGTCGGCTCGCAGACGGAGTCGCTGAGCTTCGCAACCGTTGCGACGCTGCAAGTCGGGGACGCGGTGCTGAAAAATCAACTCTTCGCGGTTGCGCCGACGCGGCTCGGCTTCGGGATCTCGGCCGGCCGTCAAGTGGACGGACTCATCGGCTGGGAAGTGCTCGCGCGCTACGTCACCACGTTCGATTACGCGGGGTCGCAAGTCGTGCTCGCGATGCCCGGCACGACGCAGACGCCCGCAAACGGGCACGTCGTGCCCTTCGTCCTCTACGGAACGCAGCCGCAGATCGCGTGCACGATCGACTCGATCCCGTCCGAGTGCACGATCGACACGGGCGCGCGCGATACGATCAGTTTCATGACGCCGTTTCTCAACGCGCATCCAGAAGTCGTGCCCGCGACGCTGACGAGCATCGGCATCAGCGGTTTTGGCTTCGGCGGCCCCGCGTTCGGCAAGCTCGGCCGCGTGAAAGAGGTCGGCATAGACGACCTGACCTTGACGAACCTCGTCGCCGATTTCTCATCGCAGACCAGCGGTGCGCTGACGGCGCCGTTTGTCGCGGCCAACATCGGTGGAAACTTGCTACGGCGTTTCACCGTCACGTTCGACTACGGCGCCGGCACGATGACGCTCGTGCCCAACGCAGCGCTGAGCGAACCCGACGTCTACGAGCGATCCGGACTCTTCTTGGTCGAGCGCGGCGAGAGCGTGATCGTCGTGGACGTGCGCCCCGGCACGCCGGCGGCGCTCGCGGGCATCGTCAAGGGCGACGTCATCACGACGATCGACGGCTCGCCCACGAGCGGGATGGCGCTCGCCGCCGTTCGCGCAATCTTCGCGAAGCCCGCAGGAACGGTCGTGACGCTCGGCATCACCGGCAAAGACGGCGCGCAGCGCACGGTGAGGTTCACGCTTCAAGACTACGTCTAGCTACAAACGCTCTAACAGTTGCTCGTCTTCCAGCGAACGCAGCTCTTCCGGCACGCGCTCGCGCGCGGGAGCGGCGAGGGCGGCGGCGATCTCGCGGCGACGCCACGGCAAGAGCTCGTCGCGACGCGCGAGGAATCGCTTGACGAGGGCGCGCTGCGCGCCCGAGAGGTACGCCGTCGGCGCGTAGACGGGCTCGCCGTCGAGCGCGGGCCGCTCGACGCCGGGCTCGAGGTCGAAGCCCTCGTGGCGCAGTCGCACGTCGAAGTAATAGAGCGCGAGCACCAACGCGACGAACGGATTGACGACGATGCGCACGCTCGCGTCGATCGCCGAGCCGGCGAGGTCGCCGCCGCGCGCCGCGACGAACGCGAGCGCGTCGGTCACGACCATCGAGAGCGTGACGATCGCGCTGAGGACGATCGCGCAACGCAGCGCGCGTCCGAACTCGCTCCGCGTAAAGACCCGCAATAGGCCGAGTCGCAACGAGATTGCCGCACCGCGGCCCTCGACGACGACGGCGAAGAAACCGAAGGCGGCCGGCACGACGAGCAACTCGATCGGCCCGAGCATCAGGACGAACGCACAGACCGCGACGAGCGGGGCGAGCGCGGCAAGCGCGTTGCCGGCCACGAGGACCGCGACGACGACGAGGAGGATCAACACGGCGCCGGCTGCGAGATCGAACCCGGCAAGCGCGAGGAGTTCGAGGATCGAGAGCGCCAGGATTGCTCCGGATCGCGGCGCGACGCCGCCCAAGCAGTCGCGCGCCGAGACGGGATTCCCGCGATAGACCTGCGCGACGCCCGCGCCAACGGCGCTCAGCACGAAGGCCCACGTCAGCCAGCCGATCAGCAGACCGCCGAGCGCGAGCAGCACGAACTGCGGCGACGTAAAGACCGGCGGAATCGCCGGCGTGCCGAGCGTCTGCGCGCGTTGGAGCGCGTTCAGCGCGGTTTCGAGCTGCGGCGCGGCGCGCAATGCGATGAAGTGCTGCGCGACCGTCGCGGGAACGACGAAGGCGGCCGCGCTTGCGGCAAAAGCGACGAAACTGCGCGCGTAAAGCGCGAACGCACGATCGAAGATCTCGCGCAGGCTTAACGGGCGCAGCTCCACCGTTGCGGCTTCGGGTCGCGTCGACCGGAAACCCCTAATCAAAACGATCGGCGAAGGTCATCGCAGAGCGGCGGTCCAACGGACGCGCATGCTCTCACGCAGCGCGTTCATCGGTTCGTCCCTCGGCATTTCGGCGATGGCCGCGATGCGTTCGCCGGCGGCTGCGCTCGCCGCGGCGCCGCCCGGCGCGTCGATCGTCCCGCCGCGCATCGACGCGGGCCGCGTCATCCGCACCGTCGTCGGCCTGCGTCCGTTTCGCGCCGCGGGCTTCGTCCTTCGCGCGGAGCCGTTCGGCGCGAAGGTTCTCGTGCACAACTACGGTCACGGCGGCGGCGGGTTCAGCCTCTCGTGGGGATGTGCGACGCTCGCGGCGGACTTCGTTGCCGATCGCTCACCGGCTCGGGCCGCCGTGCTCGGCTGCGGCGTCATCGGGCTGACGACTGCGCGGATTCTGCAGAATCGCGGCTGGCAGGTCACGATCTACGCGTCCGCCCTGCCGCCGATGACGACGTCGAACGTCGCGGGCGCGCAGTGGACGCCGACGACGGTCTTCACGACCGACGGGGCGACGCCGGCGTTTCTCGACGTCTTTCGCAAGGCGGCGCGCATCGCAAACCGGGCGTTTCAACTGATGGTTGGGCCGGCATACGGCGTCCGCTGGCTCGACAACTACGTTCTAAAGCCCGACGCCCAGGAGAGCGGCGGAGAGATCGACTACGCTACCCGCGTCGGCATCGCGGATCTCTACGCCGACGTCGAGCCGGTCGACCCCGCGACGGTGCCGTTCGTCGGCTATAAGAGCATCATGCGATTCAGCACGATGCTGATGGAGCCGAATACGTTTCTGCCGGCGGTTCAGCGCGACTTCCTATTGCAAGGTGGGCACATCGTCGTGCGCTCCTTCCGCGCGCCGTCCGAGATCGCCGCGCTGCACGAACCGGTCGTCTTCAACTGCACCGGCCTCGGCTCGCGCGCGCTCTTCGGCGACACGATGCTCGAACCGGTGCGAGGCCAGCTCACGATTCTCGAACCTCAGGCCGCCGTCGATTATATCTATCTCGTTAGCGATCCGCTGCTCTACATGTTCCCGCGCAGCGACGGCATCGTTCTCGGCGGCACGTGGGAACGCGGCAACTGGTCGACTACCCCCGACGTAGCAACTCAGGCACGCGTCCTTTCCGGACACGAAGCACTTTTTAGAAAAGACTAGGTGGTTTTTCCGTCGTCGTCGCTGCCGAAGTAGTCGGCGCGCAGCTTAAGGGTGATCGCACTCGGCGCCCTTGAAGCTGCGTTACGGGCCGTCGACAGGGCAGACGGCTCTGCGGACTCGCAGCCAATATTGGCGGAGACGATGACACGGCAGCGGCGGCCACCGGGCGAATCGCAGACGCAAGCTTGGGATCTCCAGCACTCCGTTGTGGTGGCTCGAAAGCTCGCATGGCGCGACCATCTCGAGCCGCAAGCTCCTAACAACGAGGCTTTGAAGCGCCAGGCACTCGATCATTGCGGGAGCGGACTTGCAAAAGACCGTCCGCCTGGGAGGGTACCCTATGTAGGCCTAAGTAACGCCCTAAGGGCGAACTCTAACTCTCCCTCCGACGCAAGCGCGATATTCATGAGGTAGTCAATTTCCTCAAAGGCGCTGCGTAGAGGGTTCTGCATCTTTTTCCAGCCGAGGCCGTCCGTAACCCATATAAAACCGACGCCGGCCGCTCGCAGATCAGCATTTCGAGCGGTGTATTCACGGGCTATCGCCGGCGGCTTTGAACCGGCGGACGCGTAATGGTTGACTTCCATCACCACCAACCGCTCGCTGCCCCTTAGCCAAAAACTCGCGTCCCATACAACGCCTCTGCACGAGTCTGGCAGTCTAAAGCCTCGCCGCTTCAGGTCGGCGTAGGTCGCCTCCTCGGTAACCTCGAGATCGGCTATAATGCCCCTTGCCGCTGCGATCGCCGGCATAATTGCTTCCACGCCGCATGCTCCGCCACGATTTTTCCTCCCATTGCTATCCAGCCCTACTTCGACTCCTATAGCGTAATCGCTAACGCTCTTTAGACGTTCAAGAACCTCGCCCAGGCCAATCTCCACGAGAAAGTGTGCGTAGCGCTTTGCCTCCGCCAGCTTGGCCGCTCCTGTTGCGTCCTTGGGAAGGAAGCTATAGTTCGTGACTCCAGAATCGCCTGAGCTGCCGACTAGCGAGAGCTCGTGACGGTGCGCTATCAGCGTCGGTAGCGCGCGTATGACCCGCGGATGGCGCATAAAGAGGTCTATCGCGGCCGTCTCGATATCCTCGCTGCCGCACAGCGTGCTCAAGAGCGCAAAGTCGTCGCCAAACTTGCCAGCTTTGGCGAGCACCTTCTCCCAATCAACATAGTAGCTTGCGCTATGATGATTTGCCAAAGTGGAAATGAATTTCGCGAATGCGCCATCCTCGGTAGAGATACCGAGTCTTTCCTTGTAGTAAGCAAGATTAGCCAACCGTACACCTCCATTCCGCAGGCTTCTTCAGGCCAGGCGCAGTCACTGGAGGTCTAAAGAAGCGGAGCTGGGGCCTCTTTTTTGCCGCGTTGCTCCGGCTTGAGGTCTAGCTCGATGTCGCGCGCAACCGAAAGTAGCCTTTCCTTTGTCACTTTCAGATATTCCTCGTCTAACTCTATCCCCACGTATCGTCGACGGAGCCGCGACGCAACGACGCCGGTTGTCCCAGACCCGTTGAACGGATCCAGTATCAGGTCGTCTGGATTGCTCGACGATCTGATGATCCGGTCGAGCAACGCCTCAGGCTTTTGCGTTGGATGCTTTTTTCGTGCCTTTTCTTCCGACTTAGGCGGGCCGGTCTCGAAAACGCGTGGTATATACGTTCCATCCCGAAACTCCCAAACATCTCGCATCTGGCGACCGCTATTTTCTGCGCGCATCGTTTCGTAATGAAATGTGTGTTCCAGTTTCTTCCTGCGCTGGGGCGCCGCCCAAATCAACAGCTCGCTGCTGTGCGTGAAGAAACGGCATGACAGATTCGGTGAGGCATTGGGCTTGAACCATGTCACCGTATTTAAAATATGGTAACCGAGTCGCTGCATCATGTAGCCGACATTGAAAATCACATGCTGTGTACCGGAAACCCAAAGGGTACCCGAGGGTTTGAGTATCGTCTTGCAGCGAGATAGCCACGCCTCGATGAACTTGAGGTCGGCGTCTTGTCCTCCAGACTTGTCCCAGTCCCCTTTGTGCACTGGAACCATGCGACCGGCATGGCACGTGAACCCGCCGTTCGAGAGATTATATGGCGGATCTGCAAAGATCAAGTCGACGCTTTGCTTTTCGAGCGTTTCCATAGCGGCCAAACAGTCGCCGTGGTAAAGAACCCAGTGGTCACCCTCGTGGTACTTCGAAAAACCTTTTTCTTCGGCTTCTGCCTGGCCTGGAAGCAACATTACCTTTGCCTAAACAATCTCCTCATGCGGGCGGTTTCACAAACCGATCTGGGCGCCTCCCAAGGCCTTGCTACGCTGAATCGCGCAACCGAATCTTACGATCGCCGATTTCAAAGCGATCATCCTTCCTGAGGTCACGCATGCACGTGGTGCGCGGAGTTTTTCGCTTCTCGCTCACAGCGCAAAGCGCTGGTTCTGATGCGGCTAACCCGTTCCAAAGCTCATCGCTCGAAATTGTCTTCCCTTTGGCGTGCTGCTTCATCCACGCTGCTGCAGCATTGGCAAACTTTGACCGACGTTGCATCAAATCTCCTTACAGAATGGCCCGAGTTACGCTTAATTGCACTGTGTAAACTAAAACGCCAATTAGAACCTGCGGGATCACAGGTTTAACGTCGCTAGCATTTCGCGAGCTGGCTCGCGGTTACCGTCACACGAAATGCGCCGAGGAGCAGCCAACGTCCGAACCCTGAAGCCCAGGTCCTTATAAAGGTTGAGGATCCTCCGCGTTGCCTGGTTGGACGCAATAACGGGTACGCGCTGCCCAGCGAGCCAACGGGCGAGTCGCTGCTGGTCGCCCCACGAAAATCCGCCTGCGGTAAACGATGTGAACTGCACATCATAGGGAGGGTCGGCGTAGATAAAATCCCCGGCTCTTATAGAGAGTCGCTCAAAATCGTCGCACCGAAAATCATAGCCGGCTAGCGCCTCCTTGTAGATAGCAAAATCACGCGCATCCTTGTACCGAATCGTCTTGTAGGCACCGAACGGTACGTTAAAGTAGCCCCGCGAGTTAAAGCGACAGAGTCCGTTGAAGGCGGTCCGGTTAAGGTAGTAAAACAGGACCGCTGCCTCCGTCGTATCGGCCTTGCCGTTCGCAATAAGGAAGTTGAACCGATCGCGATTGGCGTTGAAGACAGGGCGAGCGTTGACAAGATTCACACGAACGGAAGTCGGATCGAGGCCGTGCTGCAGCCACCGGTAGAACGAGATGAGATGCGGATTGTGGTCGTTGAGGAGCGCCTTTTTGGGAGAGAGCCCCAAAACGACTGCAAGCCCTCCGACGAAAGGCTCGACGAGCCGACGTTGCGCGTGCCCTGACCAACGAAGCGCCAGCCGCGGCACCAGCCAGCGCTTTCCCCCTGCCCATTTCAGCGGCGGCGAAGGAGTCGGAGTCGCAGCCTCCACAGGGACGGTCATCGACCTTAAAATGATCGATTTCGATCTCGGAATCCTGCGGCTGGTCCGAGTGGAGTCGACCCGGGCCGCTCGTTGCGGCCCGCGCGACTTCGGGTAAGCGGGATCTTACTGCAGGCCAGCGCCGGCACGGCCGCCGAGGTGAACGGCGTCTGCGGGCTAGGCCGATTCTCCCGGGTCGGGCATTGGTCTTACTGTTCGAGTTCGTGGATCGCGTTTGAATTGGTATCCGCGTAGAAGAGGACGGTGGTAGCGTCGCTCTTGCCGGCGGCAACGAGACCGAAGACGCCTTGCGTCGCGCTTTGGTCAACAACCTTCGTGTCGAGCACCTGACCCTGCGGGGTCAGCTCGACGAGCATGTTCGCGGTCCCCTGGGTATTGGCGACGATGAGGTTTCCATTGGGAAGCAGCGCTGAAGCCATCGGCGCATCCAGCGGCGATCCGCTGTACACGAGGCTCCCGCACGTGGTCTTTGGATGCTTGCACTTGAACGTCGTCCCGCCGGGCTGGACGACAATTTCGTCCTTATCCAGGAGATAGCTGGCGTTCGAGAAGGCCACGACCGTGTTGCTTTTGCCGTCGACGATATACAGGGTGTCGATTGCGGGGTCGTACTGCAAACCGGACGGCGCCAACTCGCCCTGCGAGCCCTGGCTCACCGCGAAGCCCTTCGCGACCTCGATTGCGCGGCCGTTGCCGTAGAAGCCGACGCTGATGCTCACGATGCCGCCGCTGGTCGTGCCGACGTATACGTACAAGGGCGAAAACGTTTGCTGTGGATCGGCGACGATATCCCAAAACGGGTCGTCGAGCGCTTTGCCGCGATAGACTTTCTGTACTCCGCCCTTCTTGCTGATCACGGCGATCATGCCGCTCGTCAGCCCCGCAGCGTACACGGTGCCGTCCTTCGGATGGATACCGGCTCCGTCGCAGCCCTTGATCCGACTATCTTGGATAAAACGCGAAGGAGAGGAGCTCGGCGCCGGGTTGAGGGCTTCGATGGTGGTCCCGGCACCGGCTTTGCCCGTCGCGTCTTCGAAATTACAGACGACGAGCTGCCCCTTCGTCAGCTTACCATGGGGGCTGCCGTTAGCGATGGACAGGCCGCGAGGTCCCTTGTCGCCGTTGCCCGTATCGACGGTCGATCCGATCGCGACGTCCGTCGTGAGCAGTTTCAGGATCGACGTCGTGTCCGCCGGCCGCCGCGGCGGCCTCGCGTAGCGCGACAGTGATGCGGTATTCGCTGCATCACCGCTTGACGGCATCGCGGGCGCGTTGCAGGCCGAGGCCGCCAAAAGCGTAACGGCCGCTGCCAACGTCTTTCGAAATGCACGAGCCGCCGTGCGATAACCTTCGCTGCGGTTCGCGAGAACGGAAAGAGTCTGGCTATCGTTTTGCATGGCGTTTTCTCCCCCGATCGCGCCGCCTGCAGAGCGACTCGCGTTCTTTGGCACTAGGCTGATTCCTTGCGTCGCAACCCTCGCCGAGCGACCAATCGAGCGAGAGAGGGGCTCGCCGGGGACCGGGGGCAGGTGCCCGGTGCCCGCCTCGGAAAAGCCGCGGCACGCCGTTCGAGCGATTTTGAGGAGAAGACGCCATGCGAAGAGTCGGCTCCGCTGCGTGCATCATCATTCTCGCAAGCTGTGTCCGCACGTCGACAGTTTCACCGCCGCTTCCGGCGGCGCAGCGGGTAGATTCGAGCACGTCGATCTTTCAGGTTCTCCACATCTTCAAGAAGCGCCGCGACGGCATCATCCCGGCCGGCGCTTTGCTCGCGGTCGGCGGTACGCTGTACGGCACGACGAACTTCGGCGGCGATCCCAGCAAGAGTTGTTATCCGGGCAATGGATGCGGAACGGTGTTCGAAATGAGCTCGCCGAGCGACCTCGGCGTCGTCTATCGGTTTGCGGGCTCCACGAGCGGAACGAGACCGTATGCGGGGGTGATCGACGTCAACGGAACGCTTTACGGAACCACGCAGACCGGCGGCAAGCACAACCAGGGAACGGTGTTCTCGCTAACGCCATCGGGTTCGGAACACGTGATCCACTCGTTCGGCGGAAAAAACGACGGGAGCGACCCGCGTGCAAACTTGGTGAGCGTTAACGGCGCGCTTTACGGCACGACCTACTACGGGGGTTTGACGGGAACGGGCACCGTCTTCACGATCGACTCTTCGGGCGTCGAGCGCGTGCTTCACAATTTTCAGGGAGGAACGGATGGATCGCTGCCGCTCTGCGCGCTGATCGAGGCGAATAACACGCTCTACGGCACGACGTCCTCGGGCGGCGCGAACAACGCCGGAACCGTCTTCCGGATCACGCCCGACGGTGCGAGCTATAGCGTTCTTTACACGTTCCGAGGTGGAAGCGATGGGGCGTTTCCCTACACCGGCCTGACGGAACTGAACGGGATGCTCTACGGAACCACGGAGGAAGGCGGGCAATACGGCGAGGGAACGGTCTTCTCCGTCACGGCGACGGGCTCCGAGACCGTGCTCCACAGCTTCGGCTACGGGAGCGACGGCGCGAACCCCTACGCGGGGCTGACGGTCCTCAA
Organism: Candidatus Binatia bacterium; assembly: GCA_035541935.1. Taxonomy (GTDB): domain Bacteria; phylum Vulcanimicrobiota; class Vulcanimicrobiia; order Vulcanimicrobiales; family Vulcanimicrobiaceae; genus Cybelea. The sequence goes on from DATKMJ010000056.1 coordinate 92,913, forward strand.
CGGACAGCTCTACGGCACGACGGCTTACGGCGGCTCGGCGACGCGCACGAGCGGGCACACGAAGCAGATTCAAAATAAGCCCTCCAGCGAGGGAACGATCTACACGATCTTGCCGTCCGGCACCGAGCAGGTGGTCCACGACTTCAGCGGCGGCCCTGGCGGTCGCGCGCCGTACGCAGACCTTACCGTAATGAACGGCGCGCTCTACGGCACGACGATATGGGGCGGCGACACCAACAACAAACGCGGCGGCGTCGGGACCGTCTTCGAGTACTCCCCGTAGCGAGTGGACCCGCGCGTTACGGACCAGCGTAGCCGACGTCGAGGACTCGGAATACCTGACCGCCCGGCGCGCTGAAGTAGCGGTGCGGGCTGCCGGGATGCGAGAAGCTCGCGATTCCGGCCACGTCGAGTCGGGCAAGCACCGCATCGACGTCGCGGGTGCGAAACTCGATCCACGCGCCCCGCAGCGCGCCCGCATCGTCGACCTGGGCAGCCGGCTCCGGCGCGAGATCGGAAAACTCGACGCTGAACGCGCTACCGTCCGGAAAGCGGACCAGTAGAATCGGATACGCCATGCCGAAGTCGCGCTCGACGACCTCGCATCGCAGCGTCTCTCGGAAAAGCTGGCTAAACGCGTCGTGAAAGGCAGGACGAACGAAGAGGTGAACTCGGGCCCCAAGAGCTTCTAACATAGTTAGTAGAGTACGCCGACCGCTTTGCCACTCTCCTTGAGCGCACGGGGGACCGTATGCCGAAAACCGCAACGTGGAAAGACCTCATGCACGACGTCGTCTCACGCCTGCCGCGAACGTTTTCGCTAGCCGACGTTGCTCAATACAAAGAGCATTTTAAAAAGCATTATCCGGATAACCACTTCGTCGAGGCGAAGATCCGGCAGAGTCTGCAGGTGCTGCGCGACCAGGGCGTGCTTCTCTTCCTAGGCAAAGGGCGTTATCAGAGACTCGACGTCGCGCCGGTCTTTAGCCCGCTCATCGATATGTCCGTTGCGAGCGCCTTCGTTAGCGCCGCCCAGGCGACGCGCGTCGCGCTCGAGACGTGGGCGTCGTTCAACCTCTATTGCCTCAACTGTGAGCGCGACGTGCTCGGGCAACTGCCCGACAACACTCCCGTCGCCGATTTCGAATGCACCGAATGCGGTAGCCGGTATCAACTAAAAGGCAAGAACGGGCGGATTGGAAAGAAACTCCCCGGCGCGGCCTATCGCCCGACGATCGAGGCGATACGCACGGGTCGAATGCCGGAGTACGTCCTCGTCGAGTTCGACACGAGATTTGCGACGGTCGTGTTCGTAGACGCGTTTCCGGGGCGCATGATAACCGAGGATCGCATCGAGGCTCGCAAGCCGCTCACCGCGACGGCTCGGCGCGCGGGCTGGCAAGGTTGCAACATTATCGTCGAGGGCCTCGACCACGTTCGGATTGTCGCTCCGGCCGGGCGCGATCGGGGCCACGTTCGGGAGAAATGGCAGTCGCTCCAGAACTCGACTACCGCCAGATGAGGAGAAGGAAAACGTGAACGACCCATTTGCAACATTCAAAGACCGGCAGCGCGAGATGTGGGCCTCGTTCGGGCCGACCGCGACGTTCACCACGCAGGCCGCCGCGCATCTCGTCCGCTTCGCCGGCATATCGCGGGGTGAAGCGGTGCTCGACGTGGGAACGGGCACCGGCCCCGTCGCGATCACTGCGGCGCGCACCGGTGCGCGAGTCAGTGGGATGGATCTCACGCCCGCGCTGATCGAACAGGCAATAGAGAACGCCGCTCTCGCGGGCGTCGACGTGGCGTGGCAAGAGGGCGACGCCGAGCACCTTCCCTATCCCGACGCCTCGTTCGACGTTGTCGTCAGCCAGTTCGGGCACATGTTCGCGCCGCGGCCGGAACTCGCGGTCGCGGAGATGCGGCGCGTTCTCAAACCGTCGGGGCGCATCGCGTTCGCGACGTGGCCGCCCAACCTGCTCGTCGGCCAGATCTTCGGTTTCATCGCGCGCAACATGCCGCCGCCGCCGCCCGGCGTTTCGCCGCCGCACCTTTGGGGCGACGACACCGTGGTCGTCGAGCGTCTCGCGGGCAAATTCGGCGAGCCGACCTTCGAGCGAGGGGCCTTCTCGGTTCCCGCGTTGAGCCTGCCGCACTATCGCGCGTTCATGGAGCGCTCGGTCGGCCCGATGCAAAGGCTCGTCGAGGGCCTCGCCGGCGACCCCGAACGGCTCGCAACGATGCGCGGCGAGTTCGAGGCGATCGTCGCGCCGTACTACGACGGCAACCTCGTGCGTCAGGAGTATCTGCTCACCCGGGCGGCGGCGCGCTAATGGTAATCGGCAGACTCGACGCGATACGCCGCTATCCGGTCAAGAGTTTGAGTCCCGAGAGACTCGACGCCGTCGAAGTGGCCGCGGGCGGAATCCCCGGCGATCGCGCCGAGGCGTTCTTCGTGAGGGGCGGCAGCAGCAGCGTCGCGCTCTCTCGCGAGGGCAAACCCTATCGCGGTAAGGATAACGACAGGCTCCATCGGATCGGCGACACGAATGCCGCACGGGCCTCCGCCGCCGAGCACGGCGCCGACGTCGAACTGCGCGAAGGCGAGCATTTCTTCGACGACGCTCCGGTCTCGATCTTGATCGACCGCTGGCTCGACGATCTGAGCGCCCATGCCGGCTATCAAGTCGAGTGGCAGCGCTTCCGTCCGAACTTCTTCGTTCGCGCCGCCGAGGGATTCGCGCAGAGCGAGAGCGGTCTCGTCGGCACCGTCCTGCAACTCGGCAGCGTGACGATGCGCGCAACCTCGCCGAACGCGCGCTGCGTCGTCGTCACCTACCATCCGGAACGGCCGGAGAACGACCCGGAGATCTTGCGCTACATCGCGCAGCACCGCGAGAACATCATGGGCATCTACTGCGAAGTGCTGCAGCCCGGCGTGGCGCGCGTCGGCGACGAACTGAAAACGAACGAAAGAGGCGTCGCCTAGAACGACGCCTCTCTGCCCACCACCCGGTGAGCTAGAGCGTAGCGCCGCGCGCGCAAACGTTCTCTAACTACTCTGCGTTAGACCGGTCGGCACTACCGAACGGTACTGCCGTTCGGTCATCTCCTACAGCGCGCGGCGGCCCTCGAGCGCCTTCGTAATCGTCATCTCGTCGGCGTAATCGAGATCGCCGCCGATCGGCAAACCGTATGCAAGGCGCGTGACGCTGACGCCGAGCGGCTGAAGCAATCGCGAGAGATAGAGCGCCGTCGCTTCGCCCTCCGCATTCGGATTCGTCGCGAGGATGATCTCGCGGGGATTCTCTCTGCCGACGCGTTCGACGAGCTCCTTGACGTGGAGTTGGCCCGGGCCGATGCCGTCCATCGGCGAGATCAAACCGCCGAGCACGTGATAGCGTCCCTTGAACGCGCCCGTGCGCTCGATCGCGTAGACGTCTTTCGCTTCGGCGACGACGCAGATCGTCGCCGCGTCGCGACGCTCGTCGCTGCAGAACTCGCACGGATCGGATTCCGCGAGCGAGTAGCACGTCGAACAGAAGCGCACGTTGTCTTTGACGGCAAGAATCGCTTCGGCGAGGCTCTGCGCCTCGTGCCGCGGCCGGTTCAAGAGATAAAAGACCAGACGCGCGGCCGTCTTCGGGCCGATCGTCGGCAGCTTACTGAACTCGTTGATCAGCGACGCGATAGGGCTTGCGACTTGCGTCACGTCAATCCGGGGATCCGTATCCCTCCGGTCACCGACGTCATTCGCTTCTGCGACGCCTCGCCGGCCTTCGTCAGAGCGTCGTTTACCGCGACGGCGATGACGTCTTCGAGCGTCTCGACGTCGTTGGGGTCGACCGCCTCTTTGCCGATTCGAACGCGCTTCACTCGTTGGTCGCAACTCATCTCGACCGTCACGGCGCCGCCCGCCGCGCTCCCCTCGACGACGGTGTTCGCAAGCTCCTCTTGCGCCTTGGCCATCTCGGCTTGCATCTTCTTGAACTGGGCCATGATGTTCGATTGATTCATCAACCTATCCGTTCGTTAGCGTATGCGTTCGTTTGCGTAATCGAAGAGCTCGTCGGCGCCGTTATTCGGCTCGGAACCGCGCGGCCGCGCCCCATCCACCTTCAGACGTACCTTCAGCGGCGCTCCCAGCACGTCGGCGATCGCGCTTTCGATCAGCGCGGAGTGATCGCGCAACGTCTCGGCGCTCCACGAATCGGGGAGCTTCAACACGACCGCATTGCTCTCCAGCGCCTCGACCTCGGCGCGCGACAGCGGCGCTCGCAGCGAGTGCCGCTCGCTCTCCACCTTCGTTCGAATGCTCTGCCACGCCGCGCGGACGCGTTGCAGCGAGAGCGCCCCGGGAGCCGGGGGATCGCCGGCCGGCGTCTTGCGAGCAGGTTTGCCCGCGGCCGGCGCCGCCTTTGCCGCCGGTGCGGGCGCCGCCGGTGCGGGCGCCGTCGCGGCGGCCGGCGCTTCTTCCGAAAGCATGAAGCGCAGCAGCGCCGTCTCGAGTTCCAGGCGCGCGTTGCCTCCCATGCGCGCGAGCGAGAGCGCATCGCTGAACGTGCGCAGCGCGCGAACGAGCGCCGGCGTCGAGATGCTCTTCGCCTGTTCCGCCGTGCGCTCCGCATCCTCCGGCGCGAGGTCGCGCTCGAGCAGCGCCGGATCGACCCGCGCGACCAAGAGGTTGCGAAAGACCGCGATGAGCGTGCGGATGAGCACGAGCAGATCCGCGCCGGCATCGCTCGCCTCTTCGACGACTCCGAGTGCCTTGCTCGGCTCGCCCGATACGACCGCGTCGACGAGCGCGTGCGCGAACGTTCGTCCCGTGGAACCGAAGGCGAGATCGAGCGTCGCGACCGTCGCCTTCTCGCCGCCCGAGAACGCCGCCAACTGCTCGAGCATCGTCAAGGCGTCGCGCAGCCCTCCGTCCGCGCGATACGCGATCGCCGCGAGCGCATCGTCGTCCACGGCGATCTTCTCGGCGAGCGCGATCTCGCGCATCTTCGCGATCATCACCGGAACGGAGATGCGACGAAACGCGTAGCGCTGGCAGCGCGAAAGAATCGTCACCGGAAGGCGCTCGGGCTCGGTCGTCGCGAGGATGAAGACTGCGTGCGGCGGCGGCTCTTCGAGCGTCTTGAGAAACGCGTTCGCGCCCTCTTTCGTCAGCATGTGCGCCTCGTCGATGATGTAGACTTTCATCCGCAGCGCGGCCGGCGCGAATTTCACGGCCTCGCGAAGCGCCCGGATCTCTTCGATTCCGCGGTTGCTCGCGGCGTCGATCTCGAGCACGTCCAGGGCGGTCCCGGCCAGCATCGCCCGGCAGTTTTCGCAGGTGTTATCGGGGGTCGAGGTAGGCCCGTGCACGCAGTTGATGCAGCGTGCTAGAATCTTAGCAGCCGAGGTCTTGCCGGAGCCCCGCGGCCCCGAAAAGAGGTAGGCATGGGCGAGCTTCCCGCCGTCAATTGCGGCGGTCAGCGTGCGTACGACGGCGTCCTGGCCGACCAGTTCGGCGAACGTCTGGGGGCGCCAGGTCCGGTAGAGCGACACGGCGCTCAACGTTTAGCAGGCCGTTTCGGGGCGCCTGCCGGAGGGTAAGGATGCAACGGGGCGTCTAATAGGGCGGTTATGACAGTTGCTTCCCAGGCAGCGGTGCTTGGTTATTTGTAGGGATAAATAGAGATATCCGTGGATTTGCGCGCAGAGCTTCAGGAGAAGTTTGGGTTCGCGGGCTTTTACCCCGGACAGGAGGAGGTCGTTTCGCGCGTCCTGCAGGGCCAGGACACGCTGGCCATCCTCGCAACCGGCGCGGGTAAGAGCCTCACCTATCAGCTCCCGGCCCTCCTCCTCGAGGGGACGACCGTCGTCGTCAGCCCGCTCATTGCGCTTATGAAGGACCAGCTCGACATGCTGCGCGACCGCGGCATCACCGACGTCGTCGCGCTCAACTCGACGCTCTCCGAAGATCAAGAGGCGCGCGCGCGCGAACGCATTCGTTCGGGCAACGTGCGCATCGTCTACACGACGCCCGAGAAACTCGAAGACGAAGGCTTCCTGCGACTGCTGCAGGCGATCCGCGTCCCGCTCTTCGTCGTGGATGAGGCGCACTGCATCAGCCAATGGGGCCACGATTTTCGGCCGGCGTATCTCGCGCTCGGCGGCGTGATCGGCAAGCTCGGCCATCCGACCGTGCTCGCGCTTACCGCGACCGCGACGCCTTCGGTTCGGGAAGACATCCTGCACCAGCTCGGCATCGATCAGGTCAAGCCGATCGTGCGCGGATTCGATCGCCCGAACCTGATCTACGAAGCGCGCAAGGCCGACAAAGAGGCCGACAAGTTGAAGATCCTCAGCTCGCTCTTCACGGGCGACGCGACGCTCGAAGGCACCGGCATCATCTACACGGCGACGATCAAGAACGCGCTCGAGGTGCAGCGCTACCTCCAGCGCGAGCTTGGGATTCCGGCCGCGGTCTATCACTCGAAGCTCCATAAGGAAGACCGCACGTCCGTTCACAATCTGTTCATGGACGAGTCGATCCGCGCGGTCGTGGCGACGAACGCGTTCGGCCTCGGCATCGACAAGCCGAATATCCGCTTCGTCGTTCACTACGATCTGCCGGGGTCGCTCGAAGCCTACACGCAAGAGGCCGGCCGCGCCGGCCGCGACGGATTGCCCTCGCGCTGCATCCTCATCTACCGCATGAGCGACACGCGCGTGCAGAACTACTTCCTCACCGGGAAGTATCCCGACGTCGAAGAGGTGCAGCGCGTCTTCGGCACGATCGAGGTCTTCTGCAATCAGACCGGCGGCGTCTCGATGGTCGATCTGCGCAAGATCCTGCAGTTGCCGCTGACGAAACTCAAAGTGATCCTCGCGCTGCTCAAGAAATCCGGCTATATCGAGCACGTCGGCAAGTCGGCGTACGGTTTGACGGAAGCCGTGCGCAAGCATCGCGACCTCATGCTGAACCTCGCCAACTACGAGACGAAGAAGTCGTACGATCAGAGTAAGCTCGCGATGATGCTGCAGTACGCCGAGACGACGTCGTGCCGCCGGCGCTTCATTCTCAACTACTTCGGAGAAGATTTCGACAAGACGAACTGCGGCGCGTGCGATAGCTGCCTCAAGGCGCTTCGCGGCGGCTTCGACGAACGCGGCGCGACCGGCGGTTTCAAAATCGCCGACGTCGTGAACCATCCCAAGTTCGGCGTCGGAACCGTCGAGCGCGCCGAGCGCGACCTGGTTACGGTGCTCTTCCCCAGCGTCGGATATAAGACGCTGCTGGCATCCGCCGTCAGCCACGCCGCCGAAGCGCAAATTGCATAGGCGCGACACCGCACTCGTCTTCGCCGCCTTCGCCGCGCTCTACGCGGGCGCGCCGTCCCCAACCCCGTCGCCGTCAGCCTCGCCCGCGCCTTCAGCCTCGCCCGCGCCTACCGCGTCGTCCACGTTAATCTTCCCGTCGGCGGCGCCGTCGCCGCCGCCGCTACCCACGCCGACGCCGGCCATCGCGACGCCGCCGCCGATCGTCGTCTCGCCCGAGTCCGCATCGGTTCCCGTCGGCTCGCCGCTCGACCTCACCGTCGGCTCCGCGATTAGCCCGATTGCGGCGACCGTCGCGGATCCGTCGATCGCTTCGGTCGCCGTCGACCAAACGTCGCAGCGCGTGACGATCACCGGAAAGGCTCCGGGCGTGACCGTCGTTACGATCAGCGACGCACGCGGGCTTCGTCGCGACGTCCCCGTCCGCGTCGCCTACTACGCCGGCGTCATCGCGCCGCACGTCTCGCTCTCGCTGACCGGCGATCCGGCGTCGGGCGAGTTCGTTCGCGAACAGGTGGCGCGCGACGTGAAAGCCGCGGCGCAGCCGCGCGCCGGCGCGCAAGTGCTCGTGGGGCCCGATGACGTCCCGTTTCGGCGCGCGCTCGAGCAAGATAACGTCGCGTCGTTCGACGTTCCCGTCTTACTGCAAGGCAACGGCCTCTTCGAGGTCGACGGGTCGACGCACGTCGAGGTGCAGAACGTAGCGGTTCCGCGCATCTCACCCGGCTCGCTCATGGTCAGCGATTATCCCGAGCGGCTCACCGCGAACGGCATGCTCTTCACCGCCGACCTCACGATCGAGCAGCCGTCGCGCTTTCTCTACTTCCACTACAATCCGCCCGGCCAGCCGAACCGCCGCATCGTTCTGCGCGCGGAGAATCCGTCGCACGAACCGGCGATCGTGCAGTTCATCAGCGGCAGCGGCGGCCCGTCCTCGAACGAGATGGACGTCGGCCACCAGGCCACGCGACGCTTTCTCGTCAACGTCGTGCAGAATCAGGGACGGCTGTTGACGCTTCCAGCCAACAGTTCGACGCAGATCGTCGCGCAGGATCTCCCGGCCGGCGGCATCGTCTGCGGCCTGCTGCAGCTGCGCGTGCTCTCCGGCGCGAGCGTGCATCTCTCGCTCTTTGCGCAGAACGACGACGAGAGCCCCGACGCCGTCGTCGACGGTTCCGCTCTCCTGCAAGGGCAGGAGCAGCACGCGCGCGGGATCTATCCGATCGCGGAGTTCCATTTCGCGTCGCAGTGGCGCGTCGACGACGAACAGTATCTCGAGTTGCCCGTCGGCCAGTTGCCGCTGCCGAATAACCTGCAGGGTCAGGCGCTGGCGGGCGATTACGGCGTGCTGCAATCGTTCGTCGTCAACCTCGAGAACCCGACCGGCGCTCCCGCGCAGGTCGCGATCTACGAGAACCCGCGCGGCGGACGCGCCACGGGAACGTATCTCATCGACGGCGTGCTCGTGCAGTCGCACCAAGTGCCGCCGTTCTCGCGCTATAAGGTGCGGCAGTATACGGTTCCGGCGCACGGCTTCGTTCGCGTTACGATCGTCACGATGCCCGAAGCGGGATCGAGCCTTCCGCTGCGGCTGATATTCGCACCCGACGACGGCAGCGTCTCGCCCGGCGCGCCGGGCTCACCGATCTACTGACGAAGCGTAGAGGCGCTCCATCGCCGATGCGCTCGACGCCCAGGCGAAGCGAGCGATAGCACCGGCGCGAACGCGCGCCGCGCGCTCGTCATCGTCTCCACGCAGCGCCGCTGCGAGTGCGGCGCTCCACGCCGCTGCATCGCCCGCCGCAACGACGCGCGCGTCGCCGCCCGCGATCTCGGGAAGCGAGCTGCAATCCGAGACGACGCAGGGCACGCCGGCGCAGAGCGCCTGCGCCGCGGCATAGCCGAAGCCTTCGTAGCGCGACGGCACAGCCGCCACGGCAGCGGTCTTGTAGAGCAGGAGCAGTTCGTCGCGCGAGACGTAGCCCCGCATCTCCAACCGGTCGGCGACGCGCAGCTCGCGCGCGAGCGCGATGCACTCCTGCGCGTACGGCGTCGCAGGCCCGATTGCGACGAGTCGCGCCCCGTCGAGTTGCGCGAGCGCGCGCACGAGCACTTCCAGGTTCTTGCGGCGCTCGACCGTACCGACGGCGAGAATCGTCGCGCGGTCGCCGCTCTGGCGGTCTAAGCCGCAGTAGTCCGAAGCGACGCCGGGATAGACGACGTGCACGCGCGCCGGATCGAGATCGCCGCAGATCCTCAGCAGCTCGTCTCCGGTAAATTGAGAGTCGACCGCGACGTTCGCCGCGCGGCGATAGCGCGCGAGCGAGAACGGGCCGAAGTACCAGCGCGCGTAGGCGGGCGCGTGTTGCTGCACCTCGTGCCACGCGAGGTCGTGCACCGTCACGACGACCGGCATCGCCGCGCGCGGCATCGTTCCCGCAGCGCAGTGCAGCAAATCCGCGCCGCTTGCGCGCGCGCGACGCGGCAAGAGCACCTGATCCCAGACGACGCGCCGGTCGAAGCGCCACGGATCGAGCGCGAGATCGCGCAGCTCGACGACGTCGCTGCCCCGCTCGCGCAGCGCGCTCGCGAGCCCGCGAACGTACTCGCCGATTCCAGTGGCCGTGCCGACCGTCAGCTGCGCGTCGAGCGCAACCCTCACCGCAGGTCGCGTTCCAGCGCGCGCACCATCAAGGAGTTTGGATCGAGGGCGCGCGAGCGATCGAGATACGTGGCGGCGACGGCACGATCGCCGTTCTCCCACGCGACGACCCCGAGGCCCGCGATTGCGTCGGCGCTCGTCGGATCCGCATCGACGCCTTGCGCGAAGAGCGCGGCAGCGCGGCGGCGATCGCCCAGCAGATCGGCTTGATTGGCGGCCGCGATGATGTAACGCTGCGAGAGCGGCGCGAGCGCGACCGCCGATTCGAAATTCCGTAGCCCGCGCGCCAGCCACTTGCGCTGGCGCGGGCTCCCCGGAACCTCGCGCCACGCCTGACGGTTGGCAAGCCGCCCCATCTGCCAGTACGCCTCGGCGACGCCGTCGGGATGCGTTCCGCTGCGCGCGAGCGTGACTTGGAGTAACGATTCGAGCGCGTAACCCGCAGCCGGATCGCGCGACGCCAGGATCTGCGCTTGCGACTGCACCGCATCGGGATCGGGTGCGGCGAGAAAGTACTCGTTTGCCAGCACTTGCTCTCCGCGCAGCAGCGCAACGCGCGCCAAAAGCTCGTCGCGCACGGGCGACGACGGCAGCCGGAGGGCATAGCGTTGCGCCGCGCCGGCGTCGCCGCGCGCGAGCGCCTCGCGCGCGAGGCTCGTCTCGACGTACGGCGCGGGCGCGATTCGATCGAGGAATCTATAGACGGCGACTCCGTAAGCGAGCGGGATTCGCGCGGGCAGCGTCGCGGGCGCTGCGGCACTCGATGCGAGGGCGTCGGACGCCAGTTGTATCGCCGCCAACGAAAAAATAAGGGCCGCCGTCAAGGCGCCCACGATCGTCCAGAAGAGAGCGTACCGCCGCGCGAGCACCGGCTAGAACTTGACTGTGAAGTTGACGTCCTCGCGCGTCTGCGTCGAACCGTTGATTTGCAGGAGGCTATCTTGAAAGCGGTTTTGATACGCGGAGATCGAGAGCGAGCTCGCCCGGTCGGGAAGATTGAACGTCAGCTTCCCGCCGTACGAGTTGTTGATCGTGTCGAGATTCATCAGCCCCGGCAGGCCGTAGCCGCCGTAGAGCCGCTGCGCGTCGTAGTTGAGGTTCAAGGTCAGTCCGCGCACGACCGGCACCGCCACGCCGGCGCCGACGGAGAACCGATTGAGATCGGAGTTGTTCGAAACCGCCAGCGGCATGCCGCCCGGTATCTGCCACGATCCGGCCGAGCTGAGCGGCAACGACGAGAAGCCCTCGGAGTCGCCGTGCGCGAGTTGTTCGTACTCGCTCGAAAGATTGACGTTGAGGCTGCGCTTGCCGGCTCGCACGTCGAAGTTCGCACCGGCATCGTACGACGTGTCGCGCAGCGAAAGCTGCGGCGTCGTTGCCTGCGACGCGCCTTCGTCGTGGCTCTCGAAGTGGACCGCACCGAGTTGCGTCGCCGCCGGGTGCACGAGCGTGGAATCCGCCGGCGCGATCGTCAGCGCTCCGGACGGCGCCGCGACCGGCGCGCCGAACGCAAGCGTGCCCGGTTCGGGCGAGATGCTCGGCGCGGGTGCGACGGGTTGATATGCGGCGGTAAAGAGCGTCGTGGGCGATACGAACGTCGCGGCGTCGAGGCGCGCCGCCGGCGAGAACCGCGGTTGCGCGGCGCCGAGATCGTTGAGCGTCAGCCGATCCTGACTGAACGCCGACGCGACGCCGGAGGCGATCGGCGAGCCCGGGTCGTGCTTGACGCCGAGCGCGAGGTCGCGCAGCGGCGATTCGCTCGAGCGGTCGCCTTGCGACGCCGCGAACGAGGCGTTGAAGTCGGAGGTTTCGCCGAAGAGGCGCAGCATGAGCGCGGAGCCCAGATCGGGCGATCCGCCGGGCGGCAAAGAAATTGAGGCGGCCGCTACGGCAAACGAGGACGCTACGACTAACGCCGCTGCCGTCACGTTGTGGACAACCCTGCGCACCTGTCTTCGCTTCCTCGTGCCCGCGAGTGGTTGAGTGATGGGATTGGGACCGTTGGAACGCTGACGCGGGCTAGTTAGCTTGGAGGTCCGGCCTTTTCTTCCCTTGCAAGGAAGCGCCGGGCTATTAGGATGGCGGCGTAATCGTCGATCGGGCGAGCCGGAAGCTGGAGGCCGAGCGGCACCAGCCGCCGCCACCCCCGAGGGGGATGATCGGCAAAGTAAAGGCCGCGAGCCCGCAGGGTGGTCTCGTGCTCGTCCACCAGGTGAATCGGGAGCCCCAGGCCCTCCAGCGCCGCGTGGATCGGGCGCGCGTTCGTCCCCCGGCCGAGCGCGATCGCGCTCACCCTGTGCCGCCCCAGCAGCTCGGCTATGCGGGCGCCGATCCGGTCGATCGGCTCGATGCCGGCCAAGACGACCGCGCCGCTGCTCTCGACGAGGGCGAAGCCCGCCTTGCTGCGCCCGGGATCGACCCCGATCACGGCCGCAGGCTCGCTCACGACCGTTGCGTGAGGACGATGACGATCGGAATCCCGCCGAGGTGCGGGTAGAAGTCCGCGGCTGCGAAGGCGGTCAGGACGTAGGTCCCCGGCCGGCTGATCCGCTGTTGCATCTGGGCCTCGTCGGGGATCAATTGGACGGGCTGGATGCCGGTAAGGAACGGCGGCAGGTGGAGTCGCCGCGCCGTCACCTCGACGATGTTCTGAAGCTGAATCATCGCGATGTTGATCGTCGCGCCGCTCTTCCCGGGGATGACGAGCTCCGCGATCGTCTGGCCCTTGCTGAAGTACCGCGAATCGAGCGTCACGTTGATCGCGAAGTGAATCTCGTCGTTCTCGAAGAGATTCTGATCGGACGTAACCGTCAGCATGACGTTGCCCTGCGCGAGCGCCGCCGTCGTCGTCAGATCGTTCGCCAAGCCGCTGAGCTTCTTGTCGGCGTCGGTCGGAATGGCGTACGGCTTGAGGCCGAAGCGCGGATACGTCGCGTTGACGTACTTGACCGCGAAGAAGTAGTAGTCGCGGATCGTCGAGAGGCGCTGCGACTGCGTCGCCGTCTGCGGAATGATGCGATAGAACGGCACCATCAGCGTATCGACCGGCAAGACGAGTTTTCCGGTGTTGACCTTTGTCTCGAGATCGCGCTGACGCGACTGCAGTTCGGCGATCTGCTGATTGATCGAGTTGAGGCGGAAAAATGCCGTCTTCACCTGCTGCGAGGCGAAGATCGCGATCAGCGTAACGGCGAGGGCGATCACCATTCCGGTCGCGATCGCGACGATGGTCGACGTGTAGCGCGGGCGGATCCCGAAGAGCGTGAGGCGGCGCCGCCCCACCTGATGACCGACGCGGTCGCCGACGTACGCCACCGCGCCGGCAATCGCCATCACGAAGATGACGTTCCCGACGCCGCGCACGAACTCGACGACGTTCATACGAGCGCGGCGCGCCGCAACCGGCTCAAGCCGATCGCGGTGAAGAGCAGGTTCGGCACCCAGGCCCAGAGCCAGGCGATCGAGAGGAACGCTTCCGCCGCGAACGAGCAGATCGTCATGACGACGTAGTAGACGAAGACGATCGCCAGCGAGAGGCCGAAGCCGAGGCTCGTGCTGCCGCTCGAGCGAATCGCGCGTAAGCCGAACGGTATGGCGATCAGGATAAAGACGAAACAGGCGAACGGGCGCGCGAGCTTCTCTTGGTAGGTGGTCACGTATTTGCGCACTTCCGTCTCCGTCAACTGCCCGGTGCGTACGATGTCGGCGATCTCCGCCCGGCTCATGTTCTCGGGATCGTCGTTGCTCATGCGCTTCATCAAATCCGTTGGCTTCTGGCCGATTTCGACCTCCTGCTGCGCGATTGCGGGCTCGGCCAGCGTCGTTCCGTCGGGGTTGAAACGATAGACGCTCGAGTTCTGCAGCGTCCATTTGTCGGCCGTGAACTCGGCCCGGTCGGCGAAGACGATCTGCCGGGGTTCGTTATGATTGTCGTATTGGATCAGCGTGACGTGGAGCAGCGCCCGCGAGTTCGGCTCGTAGGCCGTGGCGATCGTCACCTGACGCCCGCCTCCCGGCAGCGGGGCCGAGACGGTCAGGTCGCGATTGAACGCGCTGACGTGGTTGATGACGGAGTTTTCGATCTCCGTTAATTGGTCGTTCGCGTACGGAACGACGCCCTCTTGAAGAAAGAGCGTCACGAACGACATCACGATGCCGACCGCAAGCAACGGCGCGACGATGCGCGCGAAGGTGATGCCCGATGCCTTGAGCGCGGTGATCTCGCTCTCTCCCGAGAGGCGTTGCACCGCGAGCAGCGTTCCGAGCAGCAGCGCCATCGGGATGACCAAGACGATCTCGCCGGGAAGCGACCACACGAAGACCGAGAGCGCCGCCCAGAGCGGCGCGTGCTCGTTGCTGACGAGTTTGCCGATGTTGAGGATCTCCGTCGCCGCGAAGATCAGCGTGAAGGCCGAGAGTCCGAAGACGAACGGACTGGCCAGCTCGGTGAGCATGTACCGGTCGAGAATCGTGAATCGCATCGGCGTGCGCTTTATAGCCGGAAGCCCTCGCCGAGATAGAACTGACGTGCGATCGGCGAGTCGAGCACCTCTTGCGCGGTCCCGGAGACCTCGATGCGTCCTTTGTTGAGAATGTACGCGCGATCCACGATCGCGAGCGTCTCGCGAACCTGGTGGTCGGTGATGAGGATGCCGAGCCCGCGATCGCGCAACTGGCGGATCATCGCTTGAATGTCCGCGACCGCGATCGGATCGATCCCGGTGAAGGGCTCGTCGAGCAGCAAGAAGGCCGGCTCCGTCGCGAGCGCGCGGGCGATCTCGACGCGCCGGCGCTCGCCGCCCGAGAGGCTGTCGCCGCGCGCGTCGACGAACGCGCGCAGTCCGAATTCTTCGAGCAGCGCCGGAAGCCGGCGCTCGCGCTCCTCGTATGGGACGCCGTTCTGCTCCCAGATCAGGCGGATGTTATCGCCGACCGAGAGTTTGCGAAAGATCGAGTTCTCCTGCGCGAGGTACCCGATGCCGTTGCGGGCGCGCGCGTACATCGGCGCCGCCGTGAGATCGATCTCTCGCTCTCCGCCCTCGAGCAAAACCGTTCCGCCGTCGGGCTTCACGAGCCCGACGACGATGTAGAACGTCGTCGTCTTGCCGGCGCCGTTCGGCCCGAGAAGTCCGACGATCTCGCCGGTCTCGACCTCGGCCGTGACGCCGTCGACGACGGTGCGCTCGCCGTAGCGTTTGACGAGTCCGCGGAGTTTAATCGCTGGTAGTTGATTCATCGCATCCGCATGTGTGTGAGTGATATATCCGAATCGAAGCTCGAGCCGGTCGCTCGGAAACCCTTCGGGTCGGTCACGACGACGTTGCCCGTGCCGTGCAGCATGCCGTTCGCTCGCGCGTAGACGAGTTGATCGCACGTCAGCGTCATCCCGGTCGTCGTCCGCGCGTGCAC
>DATKMJ010000057.1 GCA_035541935.1 Candidatus Binatia bacterium
TCTCGCGATTCTCATCGAGACGATGCGCCGCGAAGGCTACGAACTCGCCGTCTCCAAGCCGCAGGTCATCATCGCCGAGCGCGACGGCCAGCGTTGGGAACCGGTCGAGTACGTCGTCGTTGACGTCCCCGAAGAGTACGCCGGCGCCGCGATCGAGGCGCTCGGAAAGCGCAAGGCGACGATGTCGAACATGCTCGCCGTCGGCGACAGCCAGCGCCTCGAGTACACGATGCCGACGCGCGCGATCTTCGGCCTGCGCGGCGAACTGCTGACGCTGACGCGCGGCACCGCCGTGCTCTCGCACACGTACTACGACCACCAGCCGTGGCAGGGCGAACTTCCCGGGCGCAGCATCGGCGCGCTCGTTGCGAGCGACACCGGCCGCACCACCGGCTACGCGCTCATGGGGCTCGAGCAGCGCGGCCGCTTCTTCGTCGCGCCGGGAACCGACGTCTACGAAGGCATGATCGTCGGACGCGCCAACGACAACTACGACGTCGCGATCAACGTCGTGCGCGAGAAGAAACTCACGAACATGCGCGCGGCCGGCTCCGACGAGAACGTCAAACTCCCGCCGCCCGAAGACCTCTCGCTCGAACGCGCGATCGAGTTCATCGAAGACGACGAGCTCGTCGAGGTGACGCCGGTCTCGATCCGCTTGCGCAAGCGGATCCTCGACGAGGGCGAGCGCTTGAAGCTCCGCAAGCGCGAAGCCGCCGCTAAGGCGTAGGCGAGAGGTGCCGGCTTAAAAACTCCGCGGTCGCGGAGTCGGCCTCGAGCCACGACGCGTAGCGGAAGAATCCGTGGATCTCGTCGGGGATGACGATCTCCTCGTACGGCACGTGCGCGGCGCGCAGGCGCTGCACGAGATCGACCATCTGGTGGAACTCGACGTTGCGATCGTCGTCGCCCTGAATGAGCAGCACCGGCGATTTCCACGTCGCGATCGCGGAATCGGGCGACGAATCCCAGGCAAGTTTCATGACGGCCCGCGTGTCGTATTGCTGGTAGCGTTTGAGCTGCGGAGAGCCCCACACCCCGTTCTCGACGTCGAGCGACCAGTCGTGGACGCCGTGGTAATCCACGCCCGCCTTGAAGACGTTCGAGTTGCGCGCGAGCGCCATTGCCGTCAGGTAGCCACCGTACGAGCCGCCCCAGATGCCGATGCGCGCCGGATCCACGCGCGGCTCGCGCTGCAGAAACTTCGCGCCTGCCAGGACGTCTTGGTACTCCGAAGCGCCGGTCGGCCCCCACTTCGCGGGGAAGTTAAAATCGTGGCCGTAGCCGATGCCCAAGCGATAGTTTACCGAGAGCACGACGAAGCCGAGGCTCGCCAAGTATTGGTTCACCGCGTACGCGTTCGAGTAGTAATCCATGTAGTGCCAGCTTAGCAGCATCTGGCGCGGCGGCCCGCCATGCACGAAGACGATCCCCGGATGCTTGCCGCCGCCGCTCGGCACAAAGAGCGTGCCGTGAATTAGTTGGCCGTCGGCCGACTTGAACGAAACCTCTTGCGGCGTCACGAGTTGCGACGACGGAAAGTCCGAGGGCGGCCGATCAAGGGGCTTAATAACGCTCGTCGCGCTTGATCCGGTGATGTGTACCGGTTGCTCCAGCGTGATGAGCGGGGGCTGCTGAGCCGTCGCGCCATCATAGGCGACGAGGCGATCTACGAGCGCAACGGGCTGCCACTCGCTGCCCGCGCCGCGAGTCACCTGCGTGACTCGCGCGTTCGCGACGTCGACACTAAACACGTGACGGCGATCGTCGTCGCCGGCCGTCGAGCCGGTGTTCGCGGAATAAACGACCGATTGCCGGTCGGGCGCGACGTCGACGTCTTCGATCATGAAGGAGCCGGGCGTCAGCAAACGCGCAGCGCCGCCTTGCGCGGGCACAGCGTAGAGGTGCAGCCAGTTGTTCTGCTCGCTCTTGAAGATGATCTGATTGCCTGCGAGCCATTCCATAAACGGGCCGCCGGCCGTGCTCGGCAGTGACCCGCGCAGCGTGTTCGGGCTCGACCATGCCATGTGACCCGAGGCGGTGCGAGCGTCGGCGACCCAGATCTGCCAGGGATTCGGTGTCCAATCGAACGGATTGCGCGGCGGCGGTCCGCCGTCGCCGTGCAGCCGGACGAACGCGATCTGCGTGCCGTCCGGCGACCAGCGCGGCATGAAATCCTGCGACGTCGTCGGCGCGAGAAATTGCAACGCAGTCGCG
Organism: Candidatus Binatia bacterium; assembly: GCA_035541935.1. Taxonomy (GTDB): domain Bacteria; phylum Vulcanimicrobiota; class Vulcanimicrobiia; order Vulcanimicrobiales; family Vulcanimicrobiaceae; genus Cybelea. The sequence goes on from DATKMJ010000057.1 coordinate 2,218, forward strand.
CCGTTGCGATAGATGCCGATGAAACTATGGTCCTTGCGATCAGAGGCGAAGGCGAGCGCGGTTCCATCCGGCGACCACTGCAGTTCGGAATCGGCGCCGCGATCGTAGAATAGCTGCTTTGCCGGCGACGAGCCGTCAATCGGCGCGATCATCACCGCACCGTCGCTTGTAAAGGCGACGTGCTTCGAGTCTGGCGAGATTACCGGCGCGTCCCCCTCGCCGAGGAGTTTCGACGCACCGCCGCTCGTCGGCACCGACCATACTTGCATCTCAGGTTTGTTCGTGCTCGACGCCGCGTTCGGCTGGTATGGAAGCGTCCAGTTCGCGTCGTGATCGCCGCCACGGACGTAAACTACGTGCGAACCGTCATCGGAGATAGCGAGGTTTGTAAGCTCTTGACCGTCATCTCGGTCTGAGGAAAATAGTTGGACCGGAGTGAACGATCCGACTCCCACCATCTCCGTGAACGTTCTCCCCGGGAGCGTTGATGGAATCACTACCCGTGGTGCTCGCGCGAACCAGATCGTGCGCACACCCTGCGTGTCTAGTGCATACGCGATTGCGTATCCGGACTTGTCACGCACTAGCGCGGAGGGAAAGGGGTAGCTTAAAACTTGAGCCAGCGAGAAAGCAGCGAGCAACATTCTAACTCCTTTGTCCTTCGACTCCGCTCAGGATGACACGGGGGTGTCCTTCGACTACGCTCAGTCCTTCGACTACGCTCAGGATGACACGGGGGTGTCCTTCGACTACGCTCAGGATGACACGGGGGGCCCTTCGACTACGCTCAGGGTGACACGGGGGGAGGTGACACGGGGGTAAACGTGAGTTCGGCGCGGTTTTCGTCGAAGCCGACGTTGAGCGTGTCGCCGTCGTTGATCTCGCCGGCGAGAATCTTGCGGCCGATCGGCGTCTCCAGCTCTTTCTGGATCGTGCGCTTGAGCGGACGCGCGCCGTAGTGCGGATCGTAGCCAACCTTCACGATGTGGCGCTTGGCTGCGTCGTCCACGACGAGCGTGATGCGGCGATCCGCCAGGCGTTTGCGCAGCCGCTGCAGCTGCAGGTCCACGATCGTCAAGAGTTCGTCCTCGGTCAGCGCGTGGAAGACAATGATCTCGTCCACGCGGTTGAGGAACTCCGGACGGAAGTGCTGGCGCAGCTCGTCGAGCACGGTCGCGCGCATGATCGCGTAATCGGCGCCGTCGAGCGAGCCTTTGTAGTCAAGGATCCGGTGGCTGCCGATGTTCGACGTCATGATGACGATCGTGTTCTTAAAATCAACGGTGTGGCCCTGACCGTCGGTCAACCGCCCGTCGTCGAGAATCTGCAGGAAGACGTTGAAGACGTCGGGGTGCGCCTTCTCGATCTCGTCGAAGAGAATGACGGAGTACGGACGGCGGCGCACCGCTTCGGTAAGTTGTCCGCCCTCTTCGAACCCGATGTATCCGGGCGGCGCGCCGAGCAGCCGCGCGACGGTGTGGCGCTCTTGATACTCCGACATGTCGATCCGGATGAGCGCGCGCTCGTCGTCGAAGAGATACTCCGCCAGAGCGCGCGCGAGTTCGGTCTTGCCGACGCCCGTCGGCCCGAGAAAGATGAACGACCCGATCGGGCGATTCTCGTCGGCGAGGCCCGAGCGCGAGCGCAACACCGCCTGCGCGACCGCGTCCACGGCCTCGTTCTGGCCGATGACGCGCCGGTGCAGCTCGTCCTCTAGATGGAGCAGCTTCTGCTTCTCGCCCTCCATCAGTTTCGTCACCGGAATGCCCGTCCAGCGCGAGATCACGCCGGCGATGTCGTCTTCGTCCACCTCTTCCTTCGAAAGACGAGCGCCCTCTTTGGCGGCGAGCCGCTCCTCCTCCGCGCCGAGTTCCTTCTCGAGTTTCGGCAGCGTGCCGTAGCGCAGTTCGGCGACGCGATTGAGATCGTACTGGCGCTCCGCCTGTTCGATCTGCACCTTCGCCTGTTCGATCTGGTCGCGGATCGTGCGCAGCTTGACGGCCGCGGCCTTTTCCTTATCCCAGCGCACGCGCAGCTTCGTCTG
>DATKMJ010000058.1 GCA_035541935.1 Candidatus Binatia bacterium
CTTACGAAACCAGGAGCACGCTTCCTCGTTGCAAAAATTTCGCTCTTAAGGAGCTATGAGCGTGGCAGATGCTGTCATGCCGGTGTGCTATACCCGACGCGGAGGTCATCCACGTATGATGCGCCCGTTTCTCGTGAGCCTCGTCGCGCTCGCCGCGTTTTTCGCCGCGAGCCGGGAGGCGCAAGCGTCGCCGCAGTTTCAGACCGCACCGTGCCCAAAGACGCCCGAACCGATGAAAGCCCTCCGGCACGCGCGCTGCGGCTATTTGATCGTGCCGGAAGATCGTTCGAAGCCCGGCGGCCGCACGATCCGGCTCGCGGTCGCGATCGTGCCGGCGGCCTCGAAGCCGGCAAAGCCCGACCCGATCGTCTTCATGGCCGGCGGCCCCGGCGAGGCGGCGATTCTCGACGCGCCGTTCCTCGTCGAGGCCGGCGTCAATAGCGATCGCGACATCATCATCATGAATCAGCGTGGAACGCTGTATGACGATCCCGACCTCAGCTGCCCCGAGCTGGACCGATTCAACGCCGCGCAGGTAAGTCTGGCCTTCGATGCGCCCTCGACCGGCCGGGCGCAGGCCGCAGCGGCGGCCGCGTGCCGTAGCCGGCTCGTTCGCCGCGGCATCGATCTCAGCTCGTACAATACGACCGAAAACGAAGCCGACTTCGTGGCGCTCCGGCAAGCGCTCGATATCCGCCAATGGAACGTCTACGGATATTCCTACGGAACCGATCTCGCGCTGTCGCTGATGCGCGATCATCCCGAGGGCATCCGCACCGTCACACTCGATTCCGTCGTACCACCGGATGTCGTCAGTCTTCCTTGGACGTGGAGCAGCTTCCACGAGGGCATTACCACGATCGTCAACGACTGTCGGGCACAGCCGGCATGCGCGCGTCAATATCCGAACCTCATGGCGAAACTCGAGAAGATCGTGCAGCGCCTGGAGGCGCACCCGATCGTCCGCCAAGTCGTGCCGCCGCAGGGCGGAAGCGCCGTAAAAGTCGTGTTGGACGGCGGCGCCGTCGTCGACTCGATCGTCGGAAACCGGCCGAAGCCGGGAGATATGCCGCGAGCGATTACCGAGCTCGCCAACGGCAACCCGCAACTCTTCCTCCAAGCCCGTTCGGCCGGAGCGCACGTCGCCGCCGTTCCGGAACAGGCGCTCGGCATGACGCACAGCTTGGTCTGTCGCGAGTGGGAACCGTACGGATCGCCTGCGTCGATCTTGCGAGCCGGACGGCAGCTGTTTCCGACATGGCCGTCCACGGTCTTGATCAACGCGCCCCAGCTGCCGTTCGAGCAGGAACTCTGTAAGGAATGGAACGTTCCCGCGGGGCCCGCGTCGCAGCGCGTCCGCGTGCGCAGCGACATCCCCACGCTCGTCGTATCCGGCGCGGTCGACGCAAAGACGGGCGCCGAGTGGGGACGATACGCCGCGAGCACGCTGTCGCGCTCCACCTACGTGAACGTCCGGGGGCGGACGCACTGGGTGATCGCACAATCCCCGTGCGCGCAAAAAATCTTCCGATCGTTCTTGCAAACACCCCTCTCTCCAACGACGTCGTGCCTCGCCGCGGCGCCGGGAATCGACTTTAAATGAGACTGATGCTTTGGCCCGCTTTCGTGGTTTGCGCGCTGCTGGGCTTACCCGCGAGCGCGTCCGTTGCCACGACCGCACCCTCGGCAACGCCGGTTTTCGTTCCCGGTCCGTGTCCCGCGCCGCCGCAGCCGATCGCCGAGTTGCAACGCGCGCGCTGCGGGCAGCTCGTCGTTCCCGAAGACCGGCAGCGTCCCAACGCGCCGACGATCCGGCTCTCGGTGGCGATCGTCGCGGCGGCGTCGCCGCAAAAGAAGCGCGACCCGATTGTCTGGCTTGCGGGGGGCCCGGGTGACGATGCAATTACGGAGATACCGATGGCCATGGCCGGAAGGCTCAACGCCGATCGCGACGTGATCTTCATGTCGCAGCGAGGCACCTATACCGCCCAGCCCAGGTTGGCGTGCCCCTCGGTCGACCGTTGGCCGGCCGAGACGTTGAACATGCCGTACGATGCCCCGGCGACGGGAAAAGCGTACTCGGTAGCGACGCTCGAGTGCCGAAAACAACTCGCGTCGCGGACCTCCGACCTCGGCGCGTACAACACGTTGGAGAGTGCCGCCGACCTCGACGATCTACGCGTCGCGCTGCATATCGCGAAATGGAACGTCTACGGCATCTCGTACGGAACCGATCTCGCGCTCACGTACCTGCGCGACTATCCGGGCGGCATTCGATCCGTCGTTATCGACGGTGTTTTTCCGCCGTCGCTCGCCGGCGGAAGCGCGGCCTGGACCAGCGCCGGCGAGGGCATCAACGCCGTGTTCAAGGCGTGTCAGCAGCAAGCGCCGTGCCGGAAACGTTATGGCGACATCGGCGCGACGTTCCGGCGGCTCGTCAACCAATACGAAGCATCGCCGAAAACCGTCGCCGTCGAGGTCCCCGGCCATTCCGGCAAGGTGAGCGTCAAGATCAGCGGCGGCATGCTGGTCCAGTGGACGATCTCCCCGGGGACGCATCTCGCGGCGAAGGTTCCCGCAGCGATCGACGCGCTCGCCCACGGCGATCCGGCGCCGATCGCATCGACCTGGGCGGCACCAAGAATCGATGCCGGCAGTGTCGGCGTTCTCGGCAACGGCCTCTTCTACGGCGTCTCGTGCGGCGAGTGGGTGCCGTACGAAACGGCGGCCAGCGTCTTTGCATCCGGGCGACGCGCGTTTCCGACGTTTCCAGCCTCCGTCCTGCGAAACGCGCCGAACCTGCCCTTCATGCGCGAAAACTGCAGCGACTGGAACGTGCCGGCGATCTCTTCGTCGGTTCGAGCGGCTACCGAAAGCCGCTTGCCCGTACTCGTGATCAACGCTCAATTCGACGGTCAAACGGCCGCATCGTTCGGTTCGTACGTCGCGAAGAAGCTTCCGAACTCGGTCGTCGTAACGATCCCCAACGTCGCGCACGTCGCCTTCGGCAGCCCCTCGGCATCCGCGAACGCATGCGCTTATGCCATCACGCGGTCGTTCTTCGAGGTGCTCATTAAGGCCGACACCTCGTGCGTTCGCACGGTCTCTCCGACGAAGTTCGTGCTCTGACGGGCGCCCCATCCGCAGCATGGCGGACGGCCGCTTCGAAAAGCCTGAAGCGATGGGCCGCACTTACGGGGTGAGCAGCACGTTCCCGATCCCGTTCTTCGTGAACGCAGCCTGCGCGGCGCCTGCGTCCCTTTCTTTTCGCACCAGACGCGGCAAAAGACCCATCTTCATCGGGTCTCGCCAGTCCGGCTACTTGAGGATGTTGACGGCCCGAGCGGCGACGACCGATATCGTCATGAGCGAAATTGCCGCTTCGATTATCGTGTACATTCGAGCTCGCGTCGTCAGCGGCGGAGCGTCGGTTGCGCTGAACGCCGTCGAGGTTGTGAATGAGAGATAGACGCAGTCGAGAAAGGCGATCGGCGTAGCGGTTCCTTTGCAGGTGGGAAAGGCAAACTCTTGCTCCGACCAACGGTAAACGACGGCGAACATGATGATGTTGCTGACCCAGATGAACAAGGCCGTCTCGATCAATCGGGCGCCATCGATTGATTCCCCATGATTGACGATCATGCGCACGACCTGAACCGTACTCGCCAAAATGTTCAGTCCGAACACGACCGCGGCGATCGTCGTAATTGTTCGCGCCAATTTTCGATCGCCGGCGATCGTCCAAAATATCGAAAGCGCGCACATGATCGCCAAACTCACGCCGAGTGCCAGGTTCAGAACCGTACCTCCGAAGATATAGCGATTCTGCAAACCTACGTAGAGCGCAAGTCCTGCGAGCAGCGCGGCGCTTTCGCCCCAGTCCCGCCGCTGCGGCTCTTTCCCTGCCATCGGTGCGGCGGCTAGTCGACCGCGAGCGCCGCCGCGGCCAACGACTCGAGATCGAGGTACTGTGCCTTTTCGACGGTCACGCCGACGAACTGGATCCTGCCACCGTTGAATCGACCGGGAGACTTGTATTCATGGCTGACGGCGTCGCCGCTATCGTACCCGATGCAGAGGCCGTCGCCGGATAACGTAAACTTGCCCGGCTGCGTTTTCATCGGGCCTTCGGCAACGACCTGATCGTTAACGTAGAGCTTCGCAGTACCGAGGGATTCGTTGTGTTCTCCAGCGCGCTCGCGCACGAACTCCATCCCTAAGGTATATTTGCCGGGTTTCAGTTCCGGCGATACGAATTTCTGTTCCGGCTTGATTCCCAAGAAATTGTAGACGTAATGTAATTTCCTATCTTTAATGAAAAGCGCGTGTCCTCCGAACCGCGAGCCGTGCGCGATGATGACGCCCGAACAATCCGGCGAAGCGATCTCGACGTCGGCAAGAATCTTGTAGGAGCGCCCGCGGCAATTCACCGCTACGCTTTCCGATACGGGACTCGTATCCGGGTAGTAGATGTATCGCTCGCGCGGCGGTTCCTCGGTAGGCCGCTCGACCCCTAACTGCTCCATGGGCGTGCGGTCGTCGAGAGGCAACACGAGATTCTTGTCCGCCTCTTCAAACCACGCCTTGACGAGCGCCTGGAGCTTTTCGGGATGCTGCTCGGCGAGGTTGTTTGACTCGGCGCGATCGACATCGACGTGGTACAGTTCCCACTCATCTTGATCGAAGCGTCCCCTTGCTATGAAGGGTACGTGCAAGGCGACGGCCTTCCATCCGTCTTCCCACATACCTCGCGTGCCGAGCATGGCGTAGTATTGGCGCTTCTTGCGAGTCGGCGCGTCCGGCGTCGCGTCGAACGTATAGCGCATCGACACGCCGGACAATGGATACTGTTCGACGCCGTTGTAGACCTTGGGCATTTCCAGCCCGCAGATCTCCAGAATCGTGGGTACGATGTCGGTGGAATGGTGGTATTGATTGCGCACTTCGCCCCGGGCTTTGATGCCTTTGGGCCACGAGATCACCAGCGGATCGCACGTGCCGCCAGAGTATTCCGAGTACCGCTTGAACATTTTGAAAGGCGCCGACGTCGCGGCGGCCCAACCCGTCGGGAAGTGTTCGTAGGTATCTGGGCTTCCCAGGACGTCCAACAGTTTCATGTTCTCCGAGAGGTCGTCCGGAAAGTTGTTGAAGAACTTGTTTTCGTTCACGGACCCGTTGGGGCTGCCCTCGCCGGAGGCTCCGTTGTCCGCAGCATAGATGATCATCGTATTCTCGAGTTGACCGCTCTCCTCAAGGTATTCGAGGATGCGGCCGATCTGCGCGTCGGTATACTCCGAATAGGCCGCGTAGACTTCCATCAGCCGGGAGAATAGCTTCTTTTCATCAGCCGTCAGGGAATCCCACGGGCGGACGAAATCGGCGGGATTCGAGACCGACTCGGGGAGCGGGTTGAACGGGGTCAACTCGGTGCCTTTCGGAAGCAAACCCCTTTCAATCATGCGCGGCAACGCCCACGCGCGATAGGCGTCGTAACCGTCGTCGAATTTGCCCTTATACTTTTCTATGTACTCCCGGGGTGCGTGATGGGGCGCATGGTTCGCGCCGGGGCAAAACCACATGTACCACGGTTTGGACGGATTGGTAGACTGCTGGTCGCGGATCATGCCGATCGCTTTATCGGCGAGATCTTTGGAGAGATGATATCCGTCCTCCGGACCGTACGGCTGCTCGATGAAATGGTTATCTTCTACGAGGTCCGGATACCACTGATTGGTCTCGCCACCGATGAAGCCGTAGTAGCGATCGAATCCCATTTGCAGCGGCCACTGTTTACGGCTGGCACCCGAAGCCACGTCGGTCTCGGGGACATTGTGATTCTTGCCGAGCCAGAACGTGCTCCAGCCGCCATCTTGCAAGATCTGGCCGATCGTAGCGCACTGCGCCGGAATGCGTGCGTGCTGGCCGGGGAATCCTTGAGCTCCCTCGGTTATACAAGCCATACCGTTGAGGTGATGGTTGCGTCCGGTGAGCAGCGTCGACCGCGTCGGCGAGCACAAGGCGGTCGTGTGCCACTGCGAGTACATCAGACCGTTGTCGGCGATCTTTTGTAAGACCGGCATGTTGATCCCGCCGCCGAACGGCGACCACGCTGCGAGGCCAGTATCGTCGTACAGAACGAATAATACGTTCGGAGCACCCTTCGGCGCCCGCGTCGGCGTGTACGGTGCCCAGTCGGGAACGGAGTCGCGTACGTCGAGCTCGATAACCCCATTGAAACGCTTCGCGGCCATTATTCGCCTTTCCGATCTTTCGATCGCAATGCAGTGCTATTGACGTCGATCAACATCGTGGTTGTTCCAATTGTTCAGCCTAGCCAAGCCTTGTGAAGGCAATGCGAAGAACCTGCGAAGACCTGCTGCGCGCTGCGGGCTCGCCCGCCATGGCGTCGGATTCTTAAAAAGCAGACAATTGGTTCACACGAACTTCTCACGCAGAGGGCACGATAAACTCACATTTATCAACAAAACGAAGACCTGAACGAGTTGCTTCGTAACTTGAAGGAGCCATTCTCAATGCAAAATATCGTTGCCGACGTGATCCACGAGGGCAAGCAGAACTGGGGCTGGTACATGGCGCTCGGCATCGCTCTCATCGTAGTCGGCTTTGTCGCCATTGGCAGCGATGTCGTGGGGGCGACGCTTGCTTCTATGATCGTACTCGGTGCGCTTATTCTCGTCGCCGGAATAGCACAGATCGCCGGCGCGTTTGTGGCGCGCGGTGCAGGAAATATCATCCTGCTCTTGCTGGTCGGGATCCTGGACATCGTCGTCGGCTGGATGCTGATACAGCATCCGGATGTCGGCGCGCTTACGACGACGCTGCTTCTTGCGACGCTATTCGTCGTCGGTGGTGCCTACCGTTTCGTCTCGGCGCTTTGGCTTAGGTTTCCAAACTATGGATGGGCCGCGTTTGGCGGAGCCGTGACCTTTGTCTTGGGTCTCATGCTCTGGAATCAGTGGCCGACTTCGGCGCTCTGGTTTATTGGGTTCGCCGTTGGGCTCAACTTCATCTTCGCCGGCGTTGCTTGGGCGTCGCTAGCGCTCAGGTTGAAGGCGGCATGACGAGCTAATCTATGCGCTTTCACTACGGCGCTTGCGCTGGGCCGATTTTCGGCGCCCGAACGGGTTTGGCCATTCCGTAGAAGACCACAACGCCTTGTCCGCCGCATCGCGTTGAAAGCGCTTCCAATGGCGTAGGGGCGACGCAGCTGTCAATGTCCTGCCAGTTGTTCATCGCCCACACGTTCCCGGCGGGATCGACGCCGATGTCCGTCAGCATTTGCAAGCCGCCGCCGACGTAGCCGCCGGGTGGCGAGATCTGCTGGCCGGTTTTCATTCCGGGC
>DATKMJ010000059.1 GCA_035541935.1 Candidatus Binatia bacterium
GTACGTCGCCGGCGCGCCTCCGCAGATCTGGATCACCGCGTGCTTCTCGAAGACGACGTCCTTCCAGTTGTCGTCGAACTGCGCGTTCGAGAAGACGTCGGCGGCCTTCAGCGGCTTGGGCGATTTGAAGAGCATCAGCACTTCGCGGTCGTTCGACGGCGGCCGCCAGAACTGCATGAAGCCGAGAATTCCAGGCGAGGAGCGCCAGCCCGGCGGCGCCTGAAAGTGTTGCAGCGAGTCGGCGGGGCTCGCGGCGAGGGCGCAGGCGGTCGCCGCGAGCACTGCGAGCGCCGCAACGGCGCGTGTGAGAATCCTCATTTTACGCCCTTCTTCCGCACCGCCCCCGTGTCATCCTGAGACACCTCGTACGACGCGATGCGGGACCAGCGGTCGTAGATGAGATCGATGTATTCGCGCGTCTCGGCGTAGGGCGGAACGCCGTCGTACTGCTCCACCGCCCCCGGACCGGCGTTGTACGCGGCAAGCGCCGTCGCGTACGGCTCGTCGTAGCGGTCGCGGTAGGCGGCGACGTAGTTGCCGATCAATCTCGCGGCGGCGCCGATCGAGGCGAATGGATCGGTCGGATCGAGCCCGGCACCGGCTGCCGTATCCGGCATGAATTGCGCGATTCCGATCGCGCCCGCGGACGAGACGGCCTGCGGATCGTACGCCGACTCTTGCAAGAGCGTCGCCGCGAGAAACTCGGGCGGCAGCGAGTTCGCGCGCGCGGCGCGCGTCGTCGCGCCCGCGAAGAAGAGCGCGGCGGCTTGGAGAAGCCGCGGATTCGTACGCAGGATCGCGCGCGCGATCGCAAGCTCCGGCGCTTTGACGGGAGGACCGTCGCGCAAGAGCACCGCGCCTTTGAGCGCGTCCACACCCGACGGTTCCGGCCAGCTTAACGCGATGTTAAGGGCGCGATCGAGCCGCACCGTCGCGCGCGGCGCGGCGTTGGGGTGGTGTATGCTATGAATCATGCAGCCGCACAACGAGGTCGCCGCCAGCATGCTCTTTATTACCGCTCTCATCGTCACGCTCGTCGCCGGCGATTTCGCCTCGACGTTCTTCTATCACGTTCCGCAGCATCTTTGGTTCACGTTGCATCTGCGAACGCATCACGATCGCCGCCGCTCGTACTTCGACCATGCCGTCGTCTCTACCGATCCCGCCGTGCTGCTCGACGGGTTCCTCGGCGCGGTCCCCTATCTCGTCGTCGCCGCGTTCGCCTGGCGACTCTCTTGGCCTGGAGTCCTGAGCGGGCTCGCGCTGGGCCAGCTCCACGTATGGTGGCGCCACACCTCCGATCTGGGGTGGCACACGCCCGAATGGCTGAGAACCCTCCTCCGCCCCCTCGCGGTAGTACTGCCCGAGGACCACGATGGACACCACCGAAACCCCGACATCGAGTTCGGCGACATCTTCCGCTTCTACGACCCGCCGGCTCGGGCGCTTCTGGCTTGGCTTGCTCCGACGAGCCGCAGAACCAGGAACGCAGGCCGGCGGGCGACGAGGAGGGTTCCGGCCAGAGCCTAATCGGGAGAGCGTATGAGCAAACGGGCGCTTCTGCTAATCTCGGATACGGGGGGAGGGCATCGGAGCGCCGCCAACGCCATCGCCGCCGCCCTGCAGGAGACCCCCACGCCCAACGCCTTCGAACCGCGGATCGAAGACGTCGCGGCCCATTGCGCCTTCCCGCTCACCCAGCTCGGCCTCGGCTACAGCATGGCCCTGCGCTACGCGCCCCCCGTCTACGGCGCGCTCTACCACGCCACGAACGGACGCCGCCGCTATCGAGCGCTCGTGCGCTTCTGCGAGCCGCTCTACCGCGAGCGTCTGCGCGACCTCTTCATTAGTTATCGGCCCGACGTGATCGTTTCGGTCCATCCGCTGCTCAACCACGCCGCGCTGCGCGCGAGGGACGATGCGGAGATGCACCACATCCCGGTCGTCACCGTCATCACCGACCTCGGGAAGGTCCACGAGTCGTGGCTCGTCCCGGAGGCCGACGCGGTCGTCGTGCCGGCGCGCGAAGTCTACCAGCGCGCGCTCTCGCGCGGCGTGCCGCCCTCGCGCCTGCGGATGCTCGGCCACCCGATCCACCCGAAGTTCGACGACGTGACCGGCAGCAAGAGCGACTTGCGCGCCCAGCTCAAACTCTCGCCGGATCTTCCGGCCGTCATGCTGATGGCCGGCGGCGAAGGCGGCGGCAAATTGCTCTCGACGGCGCTCGCGTTGGCGCGGGCACGCCTGCCGATCGAGCTCGTCGTCGTAAGCGGGCGCAACGAGCACCTCGAGCAGAAACTCACCGAGCTCTCGTCATCGCTGCCGACGCCGATGCACGTTCTTGGATTCACCGATAAGATTCCCGAGTATTTCCGCGCGGTCGACCTGCTCGTCACGAAGGCCGGGCCGGGGACGCTCGCCGAGGCAAACGCCGCGCAGCTTCCGGTCGTCGTCTACGACTACGTGCCCGGGCAGGAACGCGGCAACGTCGATTTCGTGCGGCACAACGGGCTGGGCGTCATCGCGCTGCACGGTTCGTCCTCGGTCGTCGCTGCGGTACGCACGCTGATCCGCGCGCCCGAACGCCTCGCCCAGATCCGAGAAAATCAGGAGATCGTCGCGCCGCGGCGCAGCTCGCGGCGAATCGCGGCGCTGATCGCATCCATCGCGCAGACCGGCACCATCCCAGCAGCCGACGATTTCACGACGAGGACCCTGCAGGCGGCAGCCGCCGTTTAAACCGGTGGAGAGCGAGAGACGCTCCCAGCCGATCCCCGAGTTCGGAGCGCTTCTCCGCGAACACCGCCTGGCCGCCGGACTCTCGCAAGAGGCGCTCGCCGAACGCGCCAGCATGAGCTCGGAGGGAATCAGCGCGCTCGAGCGCGGGCACCGGCGCACGCCGCATCGCGACACGCTCGCGCTTCTGATACGCGCGCTCAAACTCGACGACGAACGGCGCGGCGAGTTCGAGGCGGCGGCCGCGCGCTCCGCGCGTACCCGGCGAGGCGGCGCGCACGATCCGTTCGCCGACGGCGGCGCGCCGCTTCCGCTCTCGCTGACGAGCTTCGTCGGGCGCGACGCGGAGTTGCGCGAGATCGCCGAACTCGCGCGAGGCCACCGCTTGATCACGCTGACCGGAACCGGGGGCATCGGCAAGACGCAGACCGCGCTTCGCATCGGCTCGGCGATCGCGCAGGAGGGTGAAGAGACCGCGATCTTCGTCGGGCTCGGCTCGACCGGCCGCGCGCGCGTCGTTGAGACGATCGCGTCGGTCCTCGGCGTGCAAGAGGTTCCGAACCGGTCGCTGGTCGGCTCGCTGATCACGTTCCTCAGGAATCGGCCGCTGCTGCTGATCCTCGATAACTGCGAGCACGTCGTCGCCGAGGCGGCGGCCGCAGCAAGCGCGATCCTCGGGGGCTGCCCGCGCGTGCGAATCCTCGCGACGAGCCGCGAGCCGCTGAAGATCGCGGGCGAACGCACCTATCGCCTTCCCTCGCTCGTCGCAACGGATGCAGTCGCGCTCTTTGCCGATCGCGCCCGTGCCGTGGACCATCGCTTCGCCCTTACCGAAGAGAACGCGCCGGTCGTGGCGGATCTCTGCGAGCGCCTCGACGGCATCCCGCTCGCGATCGAGCTTGCGGCCGCTCGCGTGAACCTGCTCTCCGTCGGCGCGCTCTTGGAGCGCCTCGACGAACGCTTCCGCATCTTGACCAGCGGCGAACGCGTCGCGCTCGCGCGGCAGCAGACGATGCGCGCCGCGATAGACTGGAGCTACGACCTCCTCAATCCCGCGGAGCAACTGCTCTTCGAGCGCCTCTCCGTCTTCGTCGACGGCTGGACGCTCGAAGCGGCCGAGGCCGTCGCCGCCGGCGACGAGATCGAAGGCGGCGATGTCTTCGATCTGCTCTCGTCGCTCGCCGAGAAGTCGCTCGTCGTCGCCGATCTCGAGGGAATAGAACCCCGCTATCATTTCCTCGAATCTACGCACGCCTTCGCGCTCGAAAAAACCGAGCAGCGCGGGGAGCGCACGGCGGTCGCTCGCAGGCACGCGCAGTGGGCCGCCTCGCTCGCCGAGCGCGCGCAGAAGACGGCGTCGACGACGCCGGTCGAGCATTGGGCACGCGAATTCGAGCCCGAACTGGAGAACGCGCGAGCCGCAATAGACTGGGCGCTCGTCGCCGGCGAGTCGTCGCTCGCCGCGGTCGTTGCCTCGGGCTTCACCGGCATCTGGCGGATGAACCACGGCGTCGAGCAGCCGCGCCGGTGGCTCAACGCCGTGCTCGCGGAGCCGAAAGCGCTCGAACCCGCGATTGCGGCGCGCGTCTGGCTCGCGCTCTCGACCGTCTCGTTCGGGATGCATCGCGTCGAGGCGGCGCGGAAGGCGCTCGAACTCGGCGTCGGCGCGGCCGACCCGCGGCGAGACGTCGGTGCGCACTATCAAACCGGAATTGGTTTTCTCGAGACGGGACGGCTCGAAGAAGCAGAGGCGGCCAACGAGCGCGTGCTCGCGCTCTGCAAGGAGCACGACCTGACGCGCGCGAGCCGGTACGCGGCGGCGCTCGATATCCGCGCGAGGATCGCCGCGATTCGAGGCAAGACCGGCGAGGCACGGCGCTGGTTTACCGAAGCTCTCTCGCTCTTCGCCGCGCTCGGCGACGACCACGAGACGATCCTCATCCGCATCAACATGGGCGAGCTGGAGTATCGCGCAGGCGACGTCGTGCGCGCGCTCGAGTTCGCGAGCTCGGCCGCCGAGGCGGCCCGCCGCGTCGGCTCGCGCCACCGCGAGATCACCGCGCAGGACAACCTCGCGGCCTACCGCCTCGCGCTCGGCGACGTCACCGGCGCGCGCGCCGGCGGGCGTGAAGCGCTCGCGCTCGCGCCGTTCGCGCCGTCGCTCGAGGTTGCGATCGCCGTGCAGCATCTCGCCGCCGTTGCGGCGCTCGCGGGAGACGCGCGCCGCGCGGCGCGCCTTGGCGGCTACGTGGACGCGTGGTATCGCAAGGAAGCCTGCGAACGCGAGTTCACCGAGGAGCGGAGCCGCGAGATGCTGATGGGCGCCCTGCGCGCGCAGTTGAGCGATGCCGAGCTCGCCGTGCTCGCCGCCGAAGGCGCCGGCCTATCGGAAGAGCAGGCCGTGGCGGAGGCGCTCGACGTCTGAGCGCCCCGCTCTAGCGTTTTAGAGCGTCCCGTTCCATACGATGCCGCCGGGAAGAACTTCCGGCAGCCGCGGTCTCTGCGTGAAATCGAAGTCGCGGCGCAGGTCGCCGAGGATCGAGACGTTCTCGCGGACGGTCGGACGGCGATCGGGGCGTCCGTCGGTCGCCGGATCGATGCGCGAGCCGCCGAGAAAATCGTCTTCGATGAACTTGACGTAGGCGTCGTGGCTCAACGTCTGATGATCGACGAATCCGCGCCGCGCGTATGGGCTGATGACGAGGCCCGGCACGCGGATGCCGTAGCCGTTCTCGTCCACCGTGGGCGGCGCGACGTGATCGTAGAAGCCGCCCCAATCGTCCCAGCTCAAGAAGATCGCCGTGCTCTTCCAATCCGGGCTGCGCATGATCGCGTCGATCAGGCCGGTGACGTAAGCCTGGCCGCGGCTGACGAGCGCCGGCGGATGCTCGCTATACGGCGCGGCCGGACAGATCCAGACGACGCTGGGAAGCGTGCCGTTTGCGGCCGCGACGTAGAAGTCGCGCAGGTCGCGAACGTTACCCAGTTCGCCGTCGCGCTTAACGGTATCGAACGACGGAAGCACGTTCCAGATGCCCGGCGTCTTCGCTTTCTGCGGGACTGCGGCGCAGGCGTCCATGTCGTTCGCGCAATCGGGCTCCGTGCCGGCCATCACGTAGTAGGCCCAACTGACGCCGCGCTGGTGGAGCAGATAGGTAATATCGGTCCACGCGTAGTCGGGGCGCCCGGGCGGATGCGCGCGCTCGTTGCGCGGATCGAAGTCGCGCGGATAGTCGGGACTCTGCAGCTCGTTCGTACAGCTCATCGGATCGCCGATCTGCGAGCACGACGCCGACCACTCGGAGACCATGAAGAGATGCTGCGGCAGACTCCACGAGGCGTTGGGCTGGAAGAGATGGTCCTGCAGCACGTAATCGTGCGCGTACCGCCAGTAGTTGGGAATCTCGCGCGCGTCGTGATAGCCCATGATCTCGGTGCTGCCGGGACAGTTCGGCGCGTTGGGATCGCGACAAACGCGGCGCCCGTGCTCGGCCTGATCGATGAAGCCGTCCATCCTGCCGCCGTCGATGTCGGCGCGCGCCGCGTGCATCGAGTGCGGAGCGCCCCGGTTGAGATCGTCGGCGTCGTGATACGGCTGCACGCAGTTGCCGCCGCGCGGATCGGGAACGCAGACCGTCGGCACCCCGTCCTTCATCGGAATTCCGTCGGCGCCGGGATAGGTTCCGAAGTAGGAATCGAACGAGCGGTTCTCTTGCATGATGATGACGATGTGGCGAATCTTGTGGATGTCGCCCGTCTGCGAGCGCACCGGGACCGCCGCGACGGCGAGCGCCAGCGCGAGGAACGGCCCTTTATACCGCAAGGTTCGCACCCGCCGTCAAACCGCCGCGAAACGCCATCGTCGCTGCGCCGACCTGCCCTGCGTTGTTGCCGAGCGAAGCGACGACGATCTGCGTCGTGCCGCGCGGCACCATCGTCGTCAGCGCGTCGGCTTGCGGACGAACGGCGTCGAGCATGAAGTCCTCGGCGCTCGAGACGCCGCCGCCAAGCGCGATCGTCTCGGGATTGACGAACGCGATGACGTTCGCCAAGCCGATCGCGAGGTCGGCGATGAACCTGTTCCACGCCGCGACCGCGTGCTTGTCGCCGGCCTGCGCGGCGCGGCGGATCTTCTTCGAGCTCAGCTTATCGCGCGGCGCGTCGAGCAGGCCGCTGCGCGGGAAGGACGGCGCGACGGCAAACGCGTGGCGGATCAGCCCCGTCCCCGACGCCTGCGCCTCGAAGCAGCCAATCTTTCCGCAACTGCAGATGAAGCCGTCGGCCGGGCGGATCTGGTGGTGGCCGATCTCGCCGGCGCCCCACCGGTTCCCGAGCAGCAGCTCGCCGCGCGCGACGATGCCGCCCCCGATTCCCGTTCCCAGCGTCAACAGAACGAAGTTCTTCGTTCCCCGCCCGGTCCCGAATGCGTACTCGCCGAGCGTCGCGCAGCGCGCGTCGTTTCCGACGAAGACCGGCACCCCGAATTTCTTGCGCAGGGCCTCGCCGAGCGGCACGTCCTCCCAGCCGAAGTTCGGGCTGTAGAGAACCGCGCCGGTGCCGGCGTCGATGTTCCCCGGCGAGCCGACGCCGATGCCGATCGCGTTGCCGGCCTCTTTGAGCGCCGCCCCGATCGTCGCGTCGAGGGCGGCGATCACCGCCTCGAATCGCAGGTCCTCGAGGTCTTGCTCGTGCTGGCTATGGATTGCGCCGTCTTGCGTGACGACGGCAGCCGTTACGTGAGAGCCGCCGAGATCGACGCCGATAGCCGTCTGCATGGGCGCTATCTTTTGCTCTCCGCACAGGCGGGACCCGCAAGACGCGGGAAACGAACAAGCGCTATGCAGACCATCGATCTCATTAAGTTGCGGCGCTTTTCGAGCCGCACCGGACAACCAACCCATCCCGAGCTTCTTGACGCTCGCCCGCTCGAGCACGTCAACAAAATCGAGATCGACGAAGAGAACATCTCGATCGAGTTCGACGAACGGACGACGCGCTATTACAACACGACCGAGACGACGCGCCGCGAATGGGTCTATAAGTATAACGACGACCCGGCGTTCGTCGCGGCCGTCAAGAAAGTAATCGACGTCGCGCGCTCGCATCTGCGCGATCTTCCCGAGAACGTCGCCTGCCCGCCGGGTTGCGCGGAGTGCTGCAGCGGCTACGAGCCGTTCGTCAGCAAGGCGGACGTTACGCGGCTCGCATCGCATCTCGGCATGAGCTACGACGAGACCGTGCGCCGCTACGTCGTCGAGCGGCCGTCGGCCGACGGCTATCACGTCGGCTGGCTGCGCAAGGTCGGCGACGAACTCGCCGATCAGTGCATCTTCCTCATGGGTTCGCGCAGCGGGCGGCACTACTGCGGCGTCTACGAAGGGCGTCCGGGCGACTGCCGCGAGTTCACCCCGATCGGTTGCGAGGACGTGGATGCCTCGCTGCCGCGCAAGACGAACTGGAAGATCGGCCCGGCCTTCCAACCGAAGCGGCGTAACGGCCGGCGCAACGGCCGACGCCTATGACTGCCGCGCTGCTCGCGATCGTCGTCGCAGTATCGCCGTCGTTCTATCAGGCGCTGCATTGGCGGTTCGTCGGCCCGCTGCGCGGCGGGCGCACCGTCGCGATCGACGGCGTCGCGGGGCAGCCGAATCTCTTCTACATGGCCGCCGTGAACGGCGGCATCTGGAAGAGCGAGGACGCGGGCCGCACGTGGGTTCCGATCTTCGACGGCGAGCCGACCGGCTCGATCGGCGCGCTCGCGATCGCTCCGAGCGATCCCCGCGTGATCTACGCGGGCAGCGGCGAAGGCCTGCAGCGGCCGGATCTCGCGGTTGGCGACGGCGTCTACAAATCGGTCGACGGCGGCGCGACCTGGGCGCATCTCGGCCTGCGCGACGGACAGCAGATCGCTTCGATGGCGGTGGACCCCGCGAATGCGAACCGGCTCTTCGTCGCGGTGCTCGGCCATCCGTACGGTCCGAACGGCGAGCGCGGCGTCTACCGTTCGCTCGACGGCGGCGCCACGTTCCAGCGCGTCCTCTACGAGAACGAGAACGCCGGCGCGTTCGACGTCGTGCTCGATCCGAACGATCCGCACGTCGTCTATGCGACGCTCTGGGCGGCGCGGCAGATGCCGTGGGAGATCGGCGGCTCGTTCGAGATTCCCGGCAGCGGCATCTTCAAGTCGAGCGACGGCGGCACGACGTGGGCGCCGCTGACGAACGGACTGCCCGCGCGGATCGGCCGCGCCGAGGTTGCCGTGGCGCCGAGCAACTCCAACGTCGTCTACGCGTATGCCGACGTCGAGCAGAGGGGCGATGAGGCCGGCGCGCTCTATCGCAGCGACGACGCCGGCGCGCACTTTACGCGCGTCAACGACGCCGCCGAGATCGCGCAGCGCGGCGACGATCTCGTCTCGCTCGCCGTGGATCCGCGCGATCCGCAGACCGTCTATTTGACGAACACCTCGACCTATCGTTCGACCGACGGCGGCAAGCGGCTCGTCGCGATCAAGGGCGCTCCGGGCGGCGACGACTATCACACCGTGTGGATCAACCCGCGCGACCCGCGCATCATCGCGCTCGCCGCCGATCAGGGCGCGGCGATCTCCGTCGACGGCGGCGCGACCTGGAGCTCGTGGTATAACCAGCCGACGGCGCAGATGTACCACGTCAACGCGGACGACCGGTTCCCGTACTGGGTCTGCGGTGGACAGCAGGAGAGCGGTTCGGCATGCGTGCGCAGCCGCGGCGACTGGGGAGAGACGACGCAGCGCGACTGGAATACGGTCGGCGCGCAAGAGTATGGCTACGTCGTTCCCGATCCGCTCCATCCCGGCATCTTCTACGGCGGGAAGCTCGAGCGGTTCGACGAGCATACGGGGCAGACGCAGGAAGTCTCGCCGATCGCGCTGCCGTCGAAGAAGTTTCGCGTCGTACGCACCGAGCCGATCGCGTTCGACCACTTCGACAAGCACCGGATCTACTTCGGTGCGAACGTCGTTTTCGCGACGGAGAACGGCGGCCACAGTTGGCGCGTCCTCAGCCCCGATCTCACCCGTCCGCTCGTGCGCGGCAAATGCCTCGCGTGTTATGGCCCGTCCGATCCGTTTCTCGCCGACGATCCGCAGCAGGGAACGCATCGCGGCGTCGTCTACGCTCTCGCGCCGTCGTACGCGCATGCCGGCACGATCTGGGCCGGAACCGACGACGGCCTCGTCTGGATCACGCGAGATGCCGGCCGGCATTGGAAGAACGTGACGCCGCCGGGCCTGACGCCGTGGAGCAAGGTGGCGCAGATCGATCTCTCGCGCGGCGACGACGATACCGCGTTCGTCGCGGTCAACCGATTCCGGCTCGACGACCTGCGCCCGTACGTCTACGTGACGCGCGACGGCGGCGCGACGTGGCGGCTGATGGTAGACGGACTGCCGAATCAGCCGGTCAACGCGGTGCGCCAAGATCCCGTCGAGCCGCGGCTGCTCTACGCCGCGACCGAGAACGGCGTCGACGTCTCGTTCGATGCGGCCGAGCACTGGCAGCCGCTCCAACTCGATCTGCCGCACACCTCGGTGCGCGATCTCATCGTCCACGGAAACGACGTCGTCGTCGCGACGCACGGGCGCGGGTTCTGGATTCTCGACGATATCGAACCGCTCCGCGAGTTGGCGAGTGGCCGCGTCGCCCTTCGACAGGGACGGGGTGAGAAGGTTCTCTTCGCGCCGGCGCTTGCGTACCGCGTGCGGCGCAGCACGAACACCGACACGCCGCTTCCGCCCGAGGAGCCGGCCGGCGAGAATCCGCCGGACGGCGCGATTATCGATTACGCGCTCGCGTCGCCGGCGCGGCACGTTTCGATTGCGATTCTCGACTCGAGCGGACGCCCGGTGCGGACCTATTCGAGCGACGACGCGCCGCCGCAGCCGATTCAGAATCTCGATAAGCCGGCCTACTGGGAACGGCCGTTCGTCGCTCCGGCGACGAGCGCGGGGATGCATCGCTTCGTCTGGGATATGCGCGACGCGCCGCCGCGCGCGCTGAATCAGGATCTCCCGATCTCGGCGGTTCCGCACGACACGCCGCGCGTTCCCGAAGGCCCGCTCGTCGTGCCCGGCCGGTATACGGTTCGCGTTGACGTGGACGGAACGATTCTCGAGCAGCCGCTCGAGATCGCGATGGACCCGCGCGTCACGATCTCGAGCGGCGCGCTGCAGGAGCAGTACGCGCTCTCGCGCCGGCTCGTCGCGTTGATGAACGGCAGCTACGAGCGAGCCATGGCCGCCGCGAAGGCCGGAAACGCAAAGGCGGAGGGCACGGCGACGATGACCAACGACCAGGCCGCCTTCTTGCTCGACGTCGTTGACGGCGCCGATGCGCCGCCGACGGAGCAGGCGATCGAAGCGGTTACCCGCCTCGAGGCCGCGAATGGAGCGAGCCCGTAGCCCCAACCGAAAGGAACCGAGATGAAGTATCGCAGCCTCTTGCTCGCAGCGCTTGCCCTCGCCGTGGTCGCCGCGGCCTCACCCGTGCGAGCCGCCGATCCGAGCGTCACCGTCACCTTGGCGGAGCAGAACGGCTCGGGCGAGAGCGGAACCGCGACGCTGACGCAGAGCGCCGCCGGCGTGACCGTCGTGCTCGTCCTCACCGGCGCGCCGGCGACGACGCCGCAGCCCGCGCACGTTCACAACGGAACGTGCGCCGACCTCAAGGACCCCGTCTATCCGCTGACGAGCGCGGTCGCCGGAAAGTCGACGACGACGATCAAGGGTGTGACGATCGCGCAGCTGCTCAAAGGGCCGTTCGCCATCAACGTGCACGCGAGCGCGACGGACTTAGGCAAGTACGTCGCGTGCGGCAATATCGCCGCGCCGACCTCTATGTAGAACGCTCGTCGAGCAACTCGGCGAAGCGGCGGCCGTCAATGTTGCCGCCGCTGACGATCGCGCCCACGCGCTTTCCCGCGATCTCCGCGATCCGTTTCTGCAAGAGCGCGGCCAGCGGCGCGGCGCCGCTCGGCTCGATGACGAGCTTCATGCGTTCGAACGCGAAGCGCATCGCGTCGCGCAACGCTTCGTCGCTGACGGTCACGACCGCGCGCGCGTGATCGCGCGCGATCGCGAAGGTGAGCTCGCTCGGCGCGGTCGTCTGCAGGCCGTCGGCGATCGTCTTCGGCACCGGGATCGTTACGCGCTCCCCGCGCGCGAGCGACTGCGCGACGTCGTCGCCGGCCTGCGGCTCGACGCCGTAGATCGCGATCTCCGAGTTCACCCCATGGGCTGCGAGCGCGGTGCCCGAGAGCAGGCCGCCGCCGCCGACCGGCACGACGATCGCCTCGAGATCGGGCACGTCCTCCAACAGTTCCAGCGCGGCGGTTCCGGCGCCGGCGACGATGCGCGGATCGTCGAACGGCGGCACGAGCGTCGCGCCGCGCTCCGCAGCCATGCTCTTGGCGATCTCTTCGCGGTGCGACGTCGCGCGCTCGTACTGCACGACCTCGGCGCCGTACTCGCGCGTCGCCTCCAACTTCACTTTCGGCGCGTCGAAGGGCATGAGGATCGTGGCCGGGATGCCGAGCAGACGCGCCGCAAGCGCGACGCCCTGCGCGTGGTTGCCGCTCGAATAGGCAACGACGCCGCGCTCGCGCTCCTCGGCCGTCAGCGACGAGAGGAAATTATAGGCGCCGCGAAATTTGAACGCGCCCATCCGCTGGAGGTTCTCGCACTTCACGTAGACGCGCGCGCCGCAGCGCTCGTCGAGCGTGCGCGAGGTTACGACCGGGGTTCTGTGCGCGATCCCTTCGAGTAGCCGCGCCGCGGCGCGGATCTCGGCGATTCCGACTCCGGGTCCGCCTACGGTGGACCGACGTTCCAATTGACGACCTTTCCTGTTTCGTCGAGCCGCATGCGCTCGACGTACGTGCGCTTCTCGAACCTGGCGTCGAAGCAGCGCCAGCCCGCCCGGCACTCCGCCGTCGTCTGCCGCACGGCGAGCAGCGTTCCCGCCGCGTTGAAGAGATCCGACCACTGCGCGATTCGCGCGCGCGATATTGTCGCGTTCGCCGAAAACTCGCCTTCGACGGGGCGCATGTCGTTCGCCACGATCGCTGCGGTGATGCGCTCGGCCTGCCGCTGCGTGGCGCTTGCGGCGGAGCAGCCCGCGACGAGCTCGGCGGCCGCGGCGACGCAGAGGATGCGCGCCAGCGTCACGAGGCCAGCGCTTCTTCGCCGGTCTGAGCGGAGAAGCGAACGAACCGCAGCTGCGGGTTCCACTCCTGCGCGAGGCGGACGCTCCACTCGCTCTCGAAGAGCGCCGCGGGCCGGCCCTCCCAATCCTCGACCATCTTTGCATTCGATGGAAGGTGCGCTTGCGCGATCTGCTCGCGTTCGCCCTCGACGTGGCGCGCGAGCGCGTACGGCAGCGTCGTGAAGATCGTCTTGACGTTGTATTCGGATTCGAGCCGGTACTTCGCGACGTCGAACTGCAGCTCGCCGACGGCGCCGAGCATCGGCTCGGTACGCGGCGTGCCCCACGGGTAGAAGACCTGCACGGCGCCCTCTTCGCGCAGTTGCGAGATGCCCTTGCCGAACGCTTTGTAGCCGGCGACGTCGGCGCTGCGCACCGACGCGAAGTGCTCCGGCGCGAACGCGGGGATCGGCGGAAACTCGACCGCCGCGCCTTCGTAGAGCGTGTCGCCGATCGCGAAGGCGCCGGGATTAGCGAGGCCGACGACGTCGCCGGCGTAGGCGACGTCGAGCGACTCGCGATCGTCGGCGAAGAGGCGCATCGCGCGCGAGAGGCGGATCTGCGCGCCGGTGCGGGCGTTGCGAACGGTCATGTCGCGCGCGAACTCGCCGGAGCAGACGCGCACGAACGCGACCCGGTCGCGATGGCGCGGGTCCATGTTCGCCTGAATTTTGAAGACGAAGCCGGTGAAGGCGTCGCCATCCGGATCGACGCCGGCGCGCGGCGTCGGGGCGGGCGCCATCTCGACGAACTCGTCGAGGAAGAGCTGCACGCCGAAGTTCGTGACGGCGCTCCCAAAAAAGACCGGCGTCGTCTCGCCGCGCAGCATCGCCTCGCGGTCGAACCGTTCCCCGGCGCCGTCGAGCAGTTCGATGCCCTCGCGGAACTGCTCGTAGACGGGCGCGCTGACCATCGCCCGGAGCTGCGGATCGCGCACGTCGGTGACGGAGACCGATGCTCGCGTCGCGCCGTGCGCGGCGCGCTCGAAGACGTGGACGGTGCGCGCGCGGCGATCGTAGACGCCGTGGAACTCGTCTCCGCTCCCGAGCGGCCAGTTCATCGGAAAGGCGCCGATGCCGAGCACGCTCTCGAGTTCGTCGAGCAGCTCGAGCGGATCGCGGCTCGGGCGATCGAGTTTGTTCATGAAGGTAAAGAGCGGGATGCCGCGTTCGCGGCAGATCGCGAAGAGCTTTCTCGTCTGCGGCTCGACGCCTTTCGCCGCGTCGATCAGCATGACGGCGCTGTCGGCGGCGAGCAGCGTGCGATAGGTATCCTCACCGAAATCCTGGTGGCCCGGCGTGTCGAGCAGGTTGATCGTGTAACCCCGATACGGGAACTGCAGCACGGTCGAGGTGATCGAGATGCCGCGCTCGCGCTCCAGCGCCATCCAGTCGCTCGTCGCCTGCCGCTGGCGCTTGCGGGCGGAGACCTGCCCGGCGACGTGAATCGCTCCGCCGTAGAGCAGCAGCTTCTCGGTGAGCGTCGTCTTGCCCGCGTCGGGATGCGAGATGATGGCGAACGTTCGACGCTTGCGCACGTTCTCGGCGATGGTCACTTCTCGACCGCTGCTTCCGAGGCCAGGAGTTCGCGCCACCTCCCGTACGCATCGGCTTCTTTCGATATCGGGGTCTGCTCCATCATCGCATTCCCGAAATCGCGAAAGCTGCTGCCGAACTGCCCCGCCGAGAGCTTCCATGCCGCGCGCATGCCCGGTCTCGACATATAGAACTTGACCCCGGCGACGTAACTATCGAAGGCGGCGTCCGAGAGCATCCCGGCTTCGTGCTGAAGAAACGAGTCTTCGCCGCTGAGAAAGAGCGCGCGACAGATCACCATCCATTGCGTGAACTCCTCTCGCGTCATATCGGGATCTCCCGCGATGCCCTTCTCGAAAACTCGCGCGAGTTGGGGGCTCGCCACAGCCAGCGACGACGCAGACGTCCGATCGGCGCGGCCTTGTTGCATCGTCGCGCGCTGCACGCGCTCTGCCTGGCGCACTTGCTGCGCCAGATAGAGGAGGGAAGCGATCACTGCGACGGCGGCAACCGACTGGCTGATGTAAAAGACGTTCTCAAGCGACATAACTACGAAAACTCATATGGCAACGCTTCAAGTATGAGGGCCGGGTGGACACCCGACCCTCTTGTTCTGCGGTGATCTTCTTGGATGAGCGAGCGCTATTCCTTAGGAGTCAAAGCAATCCCGAGCTTCAAGGTGTAGGAGTTGCCGCTGCAAGCGCTCGGCGAGAACCCGATGCAATAATAGTCGGTGTATTTGACGGGACCGTCCTGCTTGGGAGCCTTGCCTTTATAGAGAATGTACTGATAGGTCGGGTTACCGGGATCCGGAGAGAAGTATGTCTTGAACTTCTTGTCCGGCTTGGCTTTCTTGCTCTTGTTCTTCGCGATCCAGGCGCTGTTGTACAGCTCGTACCCACTGCCGGCCGACGTGTTAACGTAAGGTCCGGGATTGCCCGGAGTTACGTAGAAGCAGAAGGCGTAGACGCTGTAGTTACATCCTATGGTCATGGGCTTGACTCCCGGCATCAGCCGGGTCACCAGGCCGTGGCCGTGGGACCGATCCATCGTCACGACTTGCCCGCCGGATGACGGCACGGCCGACGACGAACCTGCATTGCCGGAACACGCTGAAAGTGCCAGGCCGGCGGCGAGCGCGGCACCGGCACAGAGAAGGCGTAAACGCACGTTGTGGCTCCTTCCGTTAGCTGGTCCCCAGGGACCGCCGAAATAACAATACGGTAATGGGTATGCGAGCCTACCCTATGCTTTCCTTTGAACTCACGGAACGGGAGAGCCCGCTCGAACTGGTTGGTAGACGCGGAGCTCGGCGCCGTCGGGCGTTTCGCGAAATAGCGCGAGCGAACCGGGCGCGCGATAGAAGCGCGCCCGCGGCGGAATGCGCAGCCGGTCGGTGCCGCGGCGCACGTATGCCTCGTCGCCGGCGATGCTGATGCTGCAGTCGCCGTAGACGAGCGTCGCGGGCGGCGCGATCGGCACGGCACCGGCGGGCAGATGCGCGAGAACGTAGGCGCGCGGGCCCCGCGACTTCGTCGTCTGCGTCAGACATTCGGGCAGCGCCGAGAGCGCCCACGGGGCGTCGCCTCGCAGCGGCGCGGCAGTCCCGGAATCGGCCGGATTGCGCTCGCCGGGCTTCGCCGGAACCGGCGCGTAGACCGACGCGATCTTGATGCGGATCAGATCGCGGTTCACCCACGCCGCAACGAGCACCGTGGTGCCGATGACGATGACGGCCGACAGGATCAGATACCTGATCACGTTACGAAGAAGCGATCACCATCCGGGCGGCGCCGACCGAGAAATCGCCCATCCCGTAGTAGACGTCGTACGTCAGCTCGCCGAGATCGGGGCGCGGATCGAGCCCCGTCGGAAAGACGACGTTGTTGACCACGCCGTATCGCTCGCGGCGCGTCTCCGGAACGAGCACGGGCTTCGGCGAGCGGTAGAGGATCGTGTCGGGCCGCTCGATATCGTGAATCACCACGCCCGCGCTGTAGCGCAGATGCGGTTTGCGGCCGCGCTCGCCGACGGAGTCCACGCCGTGAAAGGCCGACATCCAGCCCTCGACGCCGCCGATAACGACGCGCACCGGCGGCGTCCCGGCGCCGATCTTGATCGAGCCCCATTGCGCGTCGGGGGAGAGCACCTGCACGCTCTCGGCGACGTGACAGATGTTCGCGCGATTCTTCAGCACCGGGCCGAGCGGCACGTACGCGATGCGGATCGACTCGCGATCTTCGTAGGGCATGCGTTCGATCATCGGAATCGCCGCGCGTCCGTCGACGCTCGAGAGATGGAGCATCGGGCGATGATAGAAGGCCAGCGAGCGCCGCCCTTCGGGCGAGATGACGGGCTCGGGAAAGAACGCAGCGTCTTTGTCGTCGCCGACGACGTTGGCGGTGCCGGCGAACTGCGCCAGACCGAGGCGCCGCCAGCGATAGCCGTCGTCGGAGATCGCGATCGCGATGCGCGGGCCGTCCGGACCGAACGCGGTATACGTCATCACGTACGATTCGATCGCCGGGACGTGCGTGACGCGCGGATCCTCGCAGCCGTATCCCGGATGCGGACGCTTTTCGTACGCGGCCTTCGGCTCGAGCGCGAAGGCAAGCCGGTCGGTTTTGAAGCCCTCGGCGAGCGCCTGCGTGCGGACGGTGCCGACGCGCGAGATGTTTCCTTCGGCGACGCAGCGCGGGTAGAGCAGCAGCGAGCGGTCCGCGGCGCGCGTCGCGCCGGGGTTGAGAATGCCGCAGGCTTCCTTCGGATCGCCGTCGGGCTCGAGCACGACGCCGAGCCGCTCGACGCGCACGGCGAGGCTTTCGATCCGTTCCGGCGCGCGCGCCCGGTTACGGTAAGTACGTTGATGCAATCGGCTCGTTGCTCGGCGTGACGACTTCGACCCGAACGCCGCGCCGGTAGACGCTGTTCGGAACGATCCAGAGCGTGTACGTGCGATACTGCGGCGAAGGCTCGCCGCCGTCGGCCGGGTCTTGTTCGAACGCGACGACGCGAACGCGCTGGCCGTTCGCGCCGATCGATTCGACGATCTGCTTATATCCGGTGCGATCGTGCGGTCCCATGAGCAGGACGACGCCGAACTCGCTCTTGTAATGCACCGGCGCGTGAATATCGAGCTTGGTGAGGGTGGCCGCGTCGCGCACGATAAGGATTTGATTCCCTCCCAAAACGGTGGTCGTGCCCGTTGCGAGCGTCTTGACGCGAACCTCGCGACATCCGACCAGCAAGACGAGCCCCAGGGCTAGACCCGCCAGGGCCGACCAGCGCTTCACGACCCCGCGCTTCGCCCGTGGCCACCCGCCGCCTCCAAGGCGCCGGAATTTTTCTTCCTATTGTCGTTGCCCGCGCGGCACGTCAACGCTACTCTAAGGGGACGGATGAAGCGTCTCCTGACTCTCGCGCTGGCCGCCGATCTCGCCGCCCTCATCACCCTGATGCTGGGCAGTTGGACGCGGATCAACGGCGCAGGCCTCACCTGCCCGGACTGGCCGCTCTGTCACGGACGCCTGCTCCCCGCGCTGAGCGACGGAACGCTCTGGGAGTGGTCGCACCGCTTGCTTGCGTTTTCGGTCGCGCCGCTCGTCGTCGCGCTCGTCGTCGTCGCGTGGCGTCAGCGCGCCGCCTCGCCGTTCATCGCGCCGACGATCGCCTCGATCGCCGCACTCTTCGCGGCGCAAGTCTTTCTCGGCGCCGAAACCGTTCGACTCGGCAACTCGCCTCTCTCCGTCGTCGCGCACTGGGCGACGGCGATGGCGCTGATCGCCGCGCTCTCCGCGATGGCGGTATTCGCCGCGGTCTCCGCGCAGCCGCACGGCGGCCGCGCGCACGGATCGCCGGTGCTCGCAATCGTGCTCGGCCTTACCGCGGCGGTCGCGTTCGCGACGATGTGCGTCGGCGCGTACGTCAGCTCGAGCGGAGCAGGGCTCGCGTGCCTCTCCATTCCGGGCTGCGCCGGCAACGTCGTCGTCTACACGCACGGCCAGTTCGCGCAGATGCTCCATCGCTCTGCCGCGGCCGCGACGCTCCTCTGCGCCGCCGGCGCGCTCGCCCTCGCTTGGGCGCAGAACGCATCGTCGCGCGTTCGCATCGCGATCGGCGCCGGCATCGCGCTCGTCGCGGTGCAGGTACTGCTCGGCCTCCTCAACGTCGCGCTGCGCCTGCCGACCGATCTGCGCGAGGCCCATGCCGCAAACGCGGCGTTCGTCTTCCTCGCCTTCTTCGTCGCGGCGACGTTCGCGGCGCTCGACGTTCCGGTGCGAGTGCCCGCGCGCCGATGAGGGTTCCCGCGCCCGCCGTCGCCTACTACGAGCTCTCGAAGCCGCGCATCATCGTGCTGCTGCTCGTCACGACCGCGGCGGCGATGATCATGGCCGCGCGCGGCATCCCCAGTCTCGCACTGCTCTTCTGGACGCTGCTCGCGGGCGCGCTCGCCGCCGCTTCGGCCGGCGCGTTCAACTGCGCGTGGGATGCCGACATCGATCGCGTGATGAAGCGGACGCAGGCGCGGCCGATCCCGCAGGGCCGCATCTCGGTGCGCAGTGCGGTGATCTACGCGACGATCGTCGGCGCGCTATCGTTTACGATCTTCTACTACTTCGTCAACCCGCTCGCTGCGTGGCTATCGCTCGCCGGCAACGTCTACTACGTCGTCGTCTACACGATGTGGCTCAAGCGCATCACGCCGCTGAACATCGTCGTCGGCGGCGCCGCGGGCTCGGTGCCGCCGCTCGTCGGCTGGGCCGCGGTCACGCACACCGTCGGCGCGCCGGCGCTCGGCCTCTTCGCGCTGATCTTCCTCTGGACGCCGCCGCATTTCTGGTCGCTCGCGCTCATGACCGAGACGGAGTACGGCAAAGCGAAGATCCCGATGTTTCCCAACGTCTACGGAACCGAGCGCACGAAGCGCGAGATCGTCTACTACGCGCTCGTGCTCGTCGCAGCGTCGCTGCTGCTCTATCCGCTCCACGTCATGGGCGCCTTCTACTTCGCGGCCGCCGGCCTGCTCGGCGCGATCTTTCTCTTCGACGCGGTGCGAACGTGGCGGGAACAGGGCGCCACGCTCGAGGCGCGCAAGCTCTTTCGTTTCTCGCTCGTCTACCTCGCGCTGATGTGCGTCGTCATGGTGATCGATCGCATCGTAACGTGAACCGTCTCCTCGCGACGCTCGCGCTCGGCGTCTTCGCCGGCGCGCTCGATCTGAGCGTCCTCTCGCCCGCGCTGCCGGCGCTCGGCCGCGACTTCACCGTCCACACCGCCGACCTCGCGTGGGTCTTCACGCTCTACCTGCTCGTCACGGTCGTCTCGATCGCGCTCGCGAGCACGCTCGCCGATCGCTACGGCCGCCGCCCCGTCTATCTCGCCTGCATCGCGCTCTTCGCCGCGGGAAGCGTCGTCGCGATTGCGGCGCCGTCGTACGGCGTGCTGCTGCTCGCGCGGGCGATCCAGGCGCTCGGCGCCGGCGGCATCTTTCCCGTCGCGACCGCGACGATCGGCGACGTCGTGCCCGCACAGCGGCGCGGCGCCGCGCTCGGCATCGTCGCCGCGACCTGGGGGCTCGCCGCGATCGTCGGTCCGCTCGTCGGCGGCATCGTGACGCACTTCGTCTCGTGGCGCTGGATCTTCGCGGCGAACGTGCCGCTGGCGGCCATCGTCTTCGCGATGGCGCTGCGCACCGTGCCGGCCTACGCGCCGCGCAGTCGCGAGCCGCTCGACGTGGGCGGCCTCGCGCTGCTCTGCCTCGGCCTCGTCGCGTTGATGGACGGCCTGATCGCGACGCGCCTGTGGATCGGCCTGCTCGGCATCGTCATCTTGGCGTGCTTCGCGATCTGGGAGACGGCGGCGCGCGCGCCGATCGTGCCGCTCGAACTGCTGCGCGGCCCGCAACTCGCGAAGACCTACGCGCTCGAGACGCTCATCGGGATCCTCGAAGGCTCACTCTTCTTCATTCCGACGGTGCTCGTCGGCGCGCAGGGCCTCTCGTATCTCGCCGCCGGCCTGATTGCCGCGCTCGGCGCGTTCGTCTTCGTCGCGATCATCCCGGCGTCGGGGCGCGCGCTCGACCGCATCGGAAGCCGCGACGTGCTCTTGGCCGGCACGATCTCCACCGAAATCGGACTCGCGATTTTCGCGCTCGGTTTCCAGTCGCTCGCTCTCTCGATCGTCGCGATCGTCGTCGCCGGCGCCGGATTCGGCGCGCTGCTCGGCGCGCCGACGCGCTACATCGTGACGAACGAGGTTCCCGAGCGCGTGCGCGCGACCGCGGTCGGCTTCTTGAGCCAGGCGCTGATCGTCGGGCAGATCGTCGGCAGTTCGCTCGCCGGCGGCCTCTTCGCCCTCGCGCAGAACGAGATCGCCGGTTACCGCGACGCCTATCTCGCCTTCTGCGCCGTCGCCTTCATCGCGCTGATCCTCGTCGCGACGCTCAAGCCGCAGCGCGAGGAGCGCACCCATCCGATCGCTGAGGCAGCAGCCGGAGCGGTCTAGGGCGAAGCCCGCTCGATGCCGTCGCAGGACTCGCGCTGGGGCTCGCTCGCCCGCCGGCCGTGGACGCCGTCGGAGCGCGCCATCGTCTGGCGCGGCCTCACGGGGCGCTTCGCGCTCGCGATCGAGCCGCTGATCGGCACGGTCGTCATGGCGCTGCTGACCTGGGGCATTCTCTACCGCGCGCAGCACGTCGCCGCCGATGCGACGCTGGCAAAGATCGCGTGGATCTTCGCGCTCGGCGCGATTGCGTTCGGCGGCTATTTCATCGCGGTGCTCGTCGCGCCGGTCGCCGCGTATCTGCAGACGTTCCGGCCGATCTATCTACTCGACGGCTACGTGCGCTACCGCGCTCCCGACGAACGCTCCCGCGCCGATGCCTGCGGCTACGCCGCCGCGCTCTTCGCGGATCGTTCGCTCGCGGCCGAGTGGGAGTGGTTGGGCCGGCGCCCGTTAGCCGACGCGACGATCCCCGCGCTCGTCGAGTTCTCGCTCTACGCGGGCATCCACAAGATCGACGGCAAGACGACCGGATTGCTCCCGGACGAAGCCATGCCGCTGCTCGCGATCGGCATCGCGACGAGGCACGGAAGAACCGCCGACCTGTAGGCTTTCGGTCGATTCTTCGGGCTGGCCGTAGCCGATGAGAAGCGTCTCAGCTTTTTCGGGCCAGCCACGGATGGCTGTTTCAAAGCTTGCTGGCCCGAAAAAGTGAGCGAGTAGGAGCGAACACGGATGTGAGCGACGGTCGTCTTCGAATCGGCTACGGCCACGCCGAAGAATCGATCGAATTCCAGTAGCGCGCTCTATGGATTGTTGTTGAGGGGCACGCGGACCGTCGTCATCGCGGGCCAGCGGTGTCCGTAGCCGGACATCGTCACGACGGCTCCGCCGATGATGAAGATGATCACGATCCCGGCGAGGGCGACGCGAACGAGGCTCGACGGAATGCCGCGGCTCTCGGGGACCTTCGAAAAATCGAGATACTCGTCGTCGCGAACGATCACGGCTAGACTCCCTTCGCGGGCGGCGTGAAGCCGATGACGTTGAGGCCGGCGAGCAGCGCGAGAATCGCGCCGATGCCGAGGAGCACGAGCATCAGCTTGAAGACTTGGTTCTCGACGCCGGTTGCGTTCCAGTCTTTGTAGAGCGCGTAGAACGCGACGATCCCGACGACGATGCCGCCGATCACCGCTCCCAACCGTTCGATTATCACCGGATTCACGCGCTGCGCTCCTTATATGAGATAGAAGATCGAGAAGAGCACGACCCAGATCACGTCGACGAAGTGCCAATAGAGCGTGCCCGCCGTGATACCGAAGTACTTTCCTCGCGTGTAGACGCCCGCCGCCGACTGCAGCACGAGCACCGTCAGGTAACAGACCCCGACGAAGACGTGGAAGCCGTGCATCCCGGTGAGCGTGAAGAACGAGGCGCCGAAGATGCCGCTGCCGCCCCACGTCACGTGCTCGCCGAAGATCAGGTGGTTGTACTCGTAGGCCTGCCCGCCGAGGAATCCCACGCCGAGAACGATCGTCGCGAGCAGGAACCCCATGTATCGCATCCACTTGCCGTGCTTGTAGTTCTCGAGCGCGTAGTGCATCGTCGCGCCCGATCCGAAGAGCACGACCGAGTTCCACGCCGCGAACGCGACGTCGAGCCGGTGGATGCCCGGCGGCGGCCAACCCTGACCGCTGTTGCGCAGGTAGAGATAGGCGAAGATGAACGAGGCGAAGAGCACGCAGTCGCTGATGAGGAAGAGCAGGAAACCCTGCAGGCGCAGCTCGCGGACTTCGAGATAGAGCTGATCCGCATCGCCGTGCACGTCGTGGCCGAGCGTCGCGACCGACATCAATGAGCTCCCGCCGCGACCGGCGGCGGCGAGTCGGTCAACTCTTCTTCGAGCCCTTTGTACGGAAGCGGCTGGCTGAAGTCGTACGGCAGGCCGTAGACCGTCGGGATGTGCTTGAAGTTGTAGTAGTGCGGCGGCGACGGCACCTGCCATTCGAGCGTTCGCGCGCCCCACGGATTCGGCCCCGCGCGCTTTCCGAAGCGCATGCTCCAGAGAACGTTCACGAAGAAGATCAGGATCGCGAACGTCATGAGATACGACGCGATCGATTCGAAGCGGTTCCAGAACGCGAACTGCGGATCGTAGGTCGCGACCTCGCGCGGCATGCCGAGGATGCCGAGCCAGTGCATCGGGATGAACGTCGCGTTGAAGCCGATGAAGAAGAGCCAGAAGTGCAGTTTGCCGAGCGTCTCGTTCAGCAGCCGCCCCGACATCTTCGGGAACCAGTAGTACATGCCGGCGAAGATGCCCATGAGGCTGCCGCCGACGAGCACGTAGTGGAGGTGCGCGACGATGAAGTACGTGCCGTGTACGTGGAGATCGAACGGAATCGCGGCGAGGAAGATGCCGGTGATGCCGCCGAGCGTGAAGAGGCCGACGAACCCGATCGCAAAGAGCATGGCGGTCGTGAAGTGGATCTTGCCGCCCCAGAGCGTCGCCGTCCACGAGAAGATCTTGATCCCGGTCGGCACGCCGATCACGAACGTGATGATCATGAAGGGCAACTGCAAGAACGGCGCGAGCCCCGACGTGAACATGTGGTGCGCCCAGACCATGAAGCCGGCGAGCGCGATCGCCATGGACGAGAAGGCGATGAGCTTGTAGCCGAAGATCGGCTTGCGCGAGAAGGTCGGCAGCACTTCCGAGATGATGCCGAACGCCGGAAGGATCATGATGTAGACGGCGGGATGCGAGTAGAACCAGAACATGTGCTGCCACATTACCGGGCTGCCGCCTTTGCTCGGGTCGAAGAACGGCACGCCGAACTGGCGCTCGATGAAGAGCGCGGCGAGCGCCGCGGCGAGCGCGGTCGTCGCGATCATCAGCAGCGGCGCGGTCGCGAACTGGCCCCACACGAAGAGCGGCATCCGCGTGAACGTCATGCCGGGCGCGCGCATCTTCAAGATCGTCACGACGAAGTTGATGCCCGTCATCGTCGAGCTGACGCCGACGAGAAAGATCGCGGCGCACCACATCGACGTGCCCGCGGCGCCTTGCAGCGAGATCGGCGGATACTCCATCCAGCCGGCCGTCGGCGCGCCCATCAGGAACGAGGCGAAGAGCATCAAACCCGAGACCGGGAAGATCCAGAAGCTCAACATGTTGAGCCACGGGAACGCGACGTCGCGCGCGCCGATCTGCACGGGGAAGACGAGGTTGCCGAAGCCGCCGGTCAGGATCGGAATGATGACGAGCCAGACCATCGCGCTGCCGTGAACGCTGTAGATCTCGTTATACGTTCCCGGCGCGACGAAGCCGCCGTTCGGGTTGAGGAGCTGCGTGCGGATCGCCTCCGCAAGCAGCCCCGAGAGCATCAAGAAGACGAAGCCGGTGACGAGATACTGGATGCCGATGATCTTGTGGTCGAGCGAAAAGACGTACCGCCGGACGAATCCCTGCGGCTCCGGATGAATGTGGTCGGCGATGCCGCCCGCGTGTACCGCTGCTACTGCCATATTGCTTTCGATCGTGTCATTTGAGTGCGCTCAAGAAGGCGACGAGATCTGCGATGTTCTGTGCGGAGAGCCCGTTCGCGCTCGCGTTCGGCATCGTGCCCATGCTGCCGCTGAATCCGCTCTCGAGGATTCCCGCGACGTTCTCCGCCGTCGCCGGTTTTCCGTCGACGAGATTGGGGTGCGACGGGTCTTTCAGGATGCCCGCGAGTCCGGGGCCGACGAGCGTCTGCGAGAACGGCGCGAGTTTGTGGCAGGCGGAGCACTTCTGCGTGAAGAGCGTGTGGCCGGCCGCGATGTTGCCGCCTTGGAGGGAGATCGCCTGACCGCCCGCGGCGGGGAGCGCGTTGCTCAGGTGCGCGTTCTTCGCTTGCCACGTCTTGTACCACGTGTCGAACGCGGGTTTACTCTCGATCACGAGCACCTGCTTGTCCATCTCGCTGTGGAGGACGCCGCAGAACTGCGTGCAGATGATCGGGAAGCGGCCGGTGAGCCGCGGCGTGAAGCGAATCGTCGTGACGAGGCCGGGAACGGTGTCGTTCTTCAGCCGCATCGCGGGAACCCAGAAGCCGTGGATCACGTCGGCCGAGGTGAGATTCAGCGTCACCGGCACGCCGACCGGCAGGTGCATCTCGTCGGTGACCTCGCCGTTGATCTGCGGATACCGGAACGAGAAGTAGAACTGGTGGCCGATCGCCTCGACGACGATGCCGTTCTCCGGCTCGAGCATGATCTCGTACCAGATCCGCACGCTGACGACCGAGAGGAGCACGACGAAGAGCGCCGGGATCACCGTCCACCAGAACTCGAGTTTGCTGTTGTCGTGGACCTGGACGCCGATCGCGTCGGGCGGATCGCTCGCCTTCGCGCGGTAGGCGATCGAGAAATAGATGAGGTAGCCGGCTACGAAGATGTAGAGCGCGCTGCCGGTCGCGGCCATGAATCGGAAGAGAAAGTCCACCTGGCGGGCGGTGACGATGGCCGCCGGCAGATACTTCTCGAGCGGGAACGTCGTCCAAAAGACGACTGCGGCAATCGCCAGGATGGCGAGGACCGCCGTGACGCCCCAAAATCCGCGGCCGAGCCCGACCGGCTGCGCTCTGTTCTCAACCAAAAGAAAGCTCTCTCCCCAAACTCACTATAAACGTAGAGTACCCGGCGCGCACCGACTAAACGGGCTGTTAAGAGCCTCTATCCGCGGCCCCTGCAAATTCTCGCACCAGCCAATCCACGTTCGTGATGGCGCTCCCCACCACGACCGCGTCGGCCCCGGCGTCGAGCGCGGCGCGTACGCCGGCGGGGCTGCGGACGCCGCCCTCGCAGAGGCAGAAGCTCTGCAGTTGCGCGAGTTCGCGCACGAGATCGAGGGCCGGCAGCGCTTGCCCGGCCGTCTCGGGCGTGTAGCCGCAGAGCGTCGACGCGATCGCGTCGGCGCCCGCGGCGACGGCGGCAGCCCCGTCGGCGACGGTCGCGCAGTCGGCGAGCGCGAGGCGGCCGGCCGCGTGAATCGCGGCGACGAGGCCGGCCACGGAGACGCCGCCCGGGCGCGGCCTCGGCGTCGCGTCGAACGCGACGATCTCGGCGCCGCACGCGGCGATCGCAGCGACCTCCTCGATCGTCGGCGTGATGTACGGCTCGAATCCGGGATACGCGCGCTTGACGAGCCCGACGATCGGCAGCGAGACGCGCTCGCGCACCGCGCGCAGATCCTCGACGCCCTCGATGCGAACGCCCACCGCGCCGCTCTCCTGCGCCGCGCGCGCCATCGCGGCGATCACGTGCGGATCGTCCATCGCCGAGCCTTTCCACGCCTGCACCGAGACGATCAGCCCGCCGCGCAGATCCTGCAGCGTCACGCGCGCAACTCCGCGATCTCGCGGCCGGCTTCGCGGTAGGCGAGCAGCAGCGCGCCCTGCGCCGGCTCGTAACGCGCCCGCACGATCTCCGCGCCCGGTACGGCAGCGGCGATTCCGGCGCTCACGCGATCGCGAAAACCCGCGTCGTCGAAGACGCCGCCGACGAGCGCGCAGCGCGGCGGCGCGCCCGCCGCGACGACGCGCGCCGCAAGCAGCGCGAGACGATCGGCGCCGCGGTACGCGAGTTCGCGGAACGCCGGAAAGCGCAGCGCTCCTTGTGCGAACGTGGCGAGCCGGGGGCGCGAGATCGCTCCTTTATAGAAGGCATGAACGAGCCGCCGCGGCGACTCGACGCGGAAGAAGTCGCACGCGGCTCGCTGCTCGATCGCCAACGACGCGTCGCCCTCGTCGTTCGCGCGCGCGATCGCGCGCAGCGCATCGCGAGCGATCGCGAAGGCGCTTCCCTCGTCGCCGAAGAGATAGCCCCAGCCGCCGAGCGTCCACGATTCTCCGGCGGCGTCGCGCCCGTAGACGACCGAACCCGTGCCGGCGATCACGATGACGCCCGGCGCGCCGCCGAGCGCGCCGGCGTGCGCGATCGGCGTGTCGTGGACGAGCAGCACCAGATCCGACGGCAGTTGCGGCGCGCGGCCGTAGACGCGGCCGTCGTAACCGCTGATGCCCGCGACGATTGCGTCGAAGCGCGTCTCCGCCGGAAGCTTTGCGCGTCTGCGCGCGTCGTCGAGCGCGCCGCGCAGCGCGTCGTGCAGCCGCGTCGACTCCTTCGTCACGCCGATCTCGTCGGCAGGCCCGGCTTCGCCGCAGGCGATCGCGCGGCCGTTCTCGTCGCCGATGACGGCGACGGTCGAGCTCTGGCCGCCGTCTATGCCGGCAAAAAACCTCACGAGCGCTCCTGCGACGACAGCGAGCGCGCGAAATCGCAGGCCGCCGCCTCGCGCTCGGCACGATCTCGGACGACGGCGATCTCGCCGATCGCCTCGCGATGGTGGTAGAGTTCGTGCCCGACCGCGAGCGCGACGAACTCGTCGCGCTCGCGCGCGCTCATCCGTTCGGCGACGCGCCGGTTGAGCCGAATCTCGGGAATCGCGGGATCGTACTCCGAGCGCAGCTCGGCCTCGCCCCACGCGCCGAGATCGGCGAAGCGCACGCCGACGCCGTAGGAACGCGCCCGCGCGATTGCGTCGCCGCTCATACGAGCACGCCGTCGGCGACGAGCTGCGCGCGCAACTCGGCGGTGTCGATGTCGCCGACGCGGACGCCGCTCGCGCAGGCGAGCGCGGCCGCGGTTCCCGCGGCCTGCCCGAGCGTCATCACCGTCGGCGTCAGGCGCGTGGAGGCGAGCGCCTCGTGCGTCGTCGAGATGCAGCGTCCCGCGACGAGCAACTGCTCGCGATTGACCGGCACGAGCGCGCGATAGGGAATCTCGTAACTCTCGCCCGGCGCAAGCCGCTCGGTCGTCGTGCCGCTGCCGGCGGGATTGTGGAGATCGATCGGATAGGCGCTGCGCGCCACGCCGTCGTCGAATCGGCGCGCGGCGAGCACGTCGTCGCGCGTGAGCGTATAGCGCCCGACGATCCGCCGCGATTCGCGGATGCCGATCTGCGTGCCGGTCGCCGCGATCCGCGCGTTCTCGAATCCGGGCACGCGCTGCCGGAAAAAATCGAGCAGCTGCATCGCCTGCAGCCGCGCCTCCACCTCCGCGCGCGTCAGATCGTCGGGGTCGAGCGGATCCACGTCCACGACGCGCGTCATGTTCACCGTCACCTCGTCGGGATACGGCGAGATGAAGAACGAGACGAGCTCGCGCGGCACGTCCACGGCGCCGTCTTTTTGCGCCTCTTGCCAGAGCGCGTAGAGACCGGCGACGGCGGTCAGCGACGCGGCCGTGCGCTCCTCGGCGGGCAGCGAGCTGCGCATCTCCTGCGGATGCGCGCGAACGTATTCGGCGAGTCGATCGAGGTTGACGTGGCTGAGGCGGAAGATCAGCGTCGCGGGCTGCACGCGCCCGCGGTCGTCGCCCTGCTGCGTCGGCACGCCGGCGGAGAAGGCGACGAGCGCGTCGGCGGTCGCGTCGATCGTCACGGTTGCGCTGCGCGAACGCTCGCCCCCGATCGTCGCGAACGTCGCGCCGGTCACGCTCTCGCCGTCGAGCCGCGTTTCGAGAAAGTACGCGTGAAGCAGCAGCGCCACGCCGGCCTCGTGCATCATCTCGAAGAGCAGCGCCTTGTGCACCTCGGGATCGAACGGCGTGATCGTCGGCACGTAATCCGAGGAGTCGCGGAGATGCCCCGGCGACGCGCCCTTGCGCATCAAACGCTCGACGATCTCCTGCGCGATGCCGCCGACGACGCGCTCGCGACCCGAGTGAAAGGTCATCCACGGACCGACCATCGCCGCGGTCGCCGTTCCGCCGAGAAAGCCGTAGCGCTCGACGAGCTGCGTGCGCGCGCCGCGACGCGCCGCGGCAATCGCCGCCGCACAACCTGCGTTGCCTCCGCCGACGACGAGCACGTCGAAATCGGGCATGGCAGGCCATTTCCGCGCCTTCCAAAATAACCCGCCAATGCAGACGCAGCTACCCGCCCAAGATCGAAACTGGGCGATGGCCGCGCATCTCAGCGCGCTCGTCGCCATTGCAGGGCTGCCCTTCGGTCACGTGCTCGGACCGTTGATCGTCTATCTGACGAAGGGACATGAGTCCGAGTTCGTCGCCGGGCACGCGCGCGCGTCGCTCAACTATCAGATCACGGTGACGATGGCGCTGATCGTCTTCGTCATCATCGCGATCGCGGCGACCGTCGCGTTTGCGATTCCGCTGGCCGCAACCAACGAATCGGATTCCTCGGGCGCCACCGCGGCCGGCCTTACCTTCGTAGGATTCTGGGTCGCCATCGGCGGCGCGGCGGTCGTCGTGCTGCTGCTCTCGCTCGTCTTCATCATTCGCGGCGCCTATGCCGCGAGCAACGGCGAGCCCTACGAGTATCCGTTCGCGATCCGCTTCTTCCACTGAGGCTCGAAAGGAGTAGCCGATGTTGATGCAACGTGTGAAACCGCTCGCGCGCATCCTGGCAGAGGGAAGCGACGAGGAGCGCGGCCTCAAGCGCTCGCTCGGACCGTGGGCGCTCACCGCGATGGGCATCGGCGCGATCATCGGCACCGGCATCTTCGTGCTCACCGGCGTCGCATCGGCGACGCGCGCGGGCCCGTCCATCACGATCTCGTTCGTCGTCGCCGGCATCGTCAGCGCGCTCGCCGCGCTCTGCTACGCCGAGGTCTCGAGCAAGATCCCGATCTCGGGCAGCGCCTACACCTACACGTACGCGACGCTCGGCGAGTTCCTCGCGTGGATCATCGGCTGGGATCTCATCCTGGAGTACGCGCTCGGCGCGGCGACCGTCAGCATCGGCTGGTCCGGCTACTTCGTCAACATCCTCCATCAAACGGGAATCGGTTGGCTCAACATTCCGCCGGAATGGACGAACGGACCGCACTGGGGGCTCACCGGTCAGGCCGGCATCTCCGGCTACGCGAACCTTCCGGCCGCAGGCATCATCCTCGTCATCACCGCGCTGCTCGCGCGCGGGACGCGCGAGTCGGGATCGGTCAACGCCGTCATCGTTTCGATCAAACTGCTCATCGTGCTCTTCTTCATCGCGATCGGCGTCGGCCACATCAACGGCGCGAACTACCACCTCCCGCCCGGCGGACCCGCCGGACTCGGCGGCTACTTCCCGTTCGGCTGGAGCGGCATGCTCGGCGGCGCCGCCTTCATCTTCTTCGCATACATCGGCTTCGACGCGGTCTCGACGACCGCCGAAGAGGCGCGCAATCCGGGCAAGGATCTGCCGTTCGGCATCATCATGAGCCTCGTGATCTGCACGGTGCTCTACATCATCGTCGTGGCGATCCTCAACGGCATGGTGCCGTTCTTCAAACTCAACGTCGCCTTCCCGGTCGCCTACGCGATGAACTACGTCGGCCTCAGTTGGGCCGGCGTCGTCATCTCGATCGGTGCGATCGCCGGCCTCACGACGGTGCTGCTCGTGATGATGTTCGGCCAGAGCCGCATCTTCTACGCGATGTCGCGCGACGGGCTCATTCCGGCGTCGTTCACGCGCATCCATCCGACGTGGCGCACGCCGATCTTCTCGACCGTGTTCTTCGGCATCTGCATCTCGATCATCTCGGCGCTGACGCCGATCAACATCGTCGGATCGCTGACGAACATGGGAACGCTTGCCGCATTCATCCTCGTCTCGATCGCGGTTCCAATCTTACGCACGCGCCATCCCGAGATGCGCGGCTCGTTCCAACTTCCGTTCGGGCCGTATCTCATTCCGGCGCTCTCCGCGGTGACCGCGCTCGGCCTGATCTACTACCTGAAGGTCGGCAACCCGGTCGCATGGGGCTTCTTCCCGATCGTCTGGCTCTGGTTCTTGATCTGGCTCGCCATCGGCCTCGTCTTCTACTTCGTCTACGGGCGTCGCAAGAGCACCGTCGCGCTCGAAGAGGCGGAACGCCTGGCCGTCGCGCAACCGCCGGTCAACTAAGCCGAGCGCGTAACGAGGAGCAGCGCGACCGGTTCGTCCGGCGCGCAGCCTTCGAGTTCTTCGCCGGCGAGCGCGGCGGCTTGCTCCGCGCTCGTCAATCCTTCGTAGGTCGCGATGCGTCCGCCGCGCACGAGATAGAGCGCGGGCAGCGCCCGTCCCACGTCGCCGAATCTCGTCGCCGCCTCGACGCGCTCGCGCGCGGCCCGGCCCGCGGCGCCGGCGTTGGTTCTTACGACGATCGCGTCGGTCAGCGCGAGGAGCGCGACGCCGCGCTCGTCGAGGATGCGCAGATCGCGAGCCTTCCGGTAGGCGCAGAGCGCGCTCGTCAACTCGATTCGCTCCAGTTCGCCGGGATCGCAGCGCAGCATCTGCGCCGCCGACGCGCGCCGCTCGCCCTCGTCGCACGGCGGAAGGCGCGATGCATCCACC
This sequence comes from Candidatus Binatia bacterium, assembly GCA_035541935.1. Lineage (GTDB taxonomy): Bacteria > Vulcanimicrobiota > Vulcanimicrobiia > Vulcanimicrobiales > Vulcanimicrobiaceae > Cybelea. Next base: position 31,395 of record DATKMJ010000059.1, read on the forward strand.
AACGCGGTCGCTCCCGAGGCGGTCGCGCGGACGCGGTTGCGCTGCGCGTCGATCTCGACGTCCACCTCGACGCGATCGGGTGAGGCGCCGGCCGCGACGACGCGGTCGGCGGCCTCGCGGCGGATTCGCGCGATCTCTTCCGGCGTCGGCGCGACGACCGTCCGCTCGACGACGTCGCGCACGAGCGCGAGCGCGACGCCGACCGGCGCGATCACCTCGGCGTCGCGGGCGATGCGATACGGAAGGTTCATCGTCCGCGCGACGCTCGGAAGAAGCGCGCCCGCGCCGCCGCCGCCGCCGACGAGCGTGACCGCGCTTCGCTCCATCTCGTAATCGGCAACGATCCGCTCGATCGCGGCGCGCAACTTCGTGCCCGCGATCTCGAGGACCGTGCGCGCGAGCGCATCGGCGTCGCTGCCGAGCCGCCGCCCGAGCAGCTCGAAGCCGCGCCGCGCGCTCTCGCGATTTCCCGCAGCGAACGCGCCCTCGGGAACGAGGCCGAGCGCGTTCGCCGCGCAGGTCGTCGTCAGCGCGATCCGCCGTCCGTCGCGCGCGGCGAAAACTGCATGCTCCGCTTCGACGCTCGCGCCGTCGAATGCGGAAGGCTCGACGAACGACGCGTAGACGCAGCCGGCGATGTGCGCGCTGCGCGGCCCGACGCCGGCGATCGCGTTGCCGTCGAGTTTGACCACGCTCCCGCCGCCGATGCCGAGCGTCCGCACGTCGAGCGTTCGCAGCAGCGTGCGATGGCCGCCGATCCGCGCGGGCTGCATCTGCGGGCGTCCGTTGCGGATCGCGGAGCAGTCGGAACTCGTGCCGCCGACCTCGACGAAGATGCCCTCGCTCAAGCGTTCGTGGAAGAGCGCGCCGGCGATGCCCGCCGCAGGCCCGGAGAGCAGCGTGAGAATCGGCCGGCGCTCGATCTCGGCGACGTCCATCACGCCCCCGTCGCTGCGCATCACCATGAGCGGCGCGGGAATCGCCGCCTCGCGCACGGCCGCGGCCGTCATGCGGGCGGTGCGCACCATCTTCGGCAGGATCGCCGCGTTGAGCGCGGCGGTGCGCGTGCGCGCGCGCAGGCCGTAGGCGGTCGAGACGTCGTGCCCGCTCGTCGCCTCGACGCCGCGCTCGCGCGCGTACGCGACGGCGCGCTCTTCCCGCTCGGGCCGATCGACGCCGAAGCTTTCGCTCGCCGCGATCGCTTCGGCGCCGCCGGCGATGAGACGGTCGATACCGGCATGCATCGCAGCGTCGTCGTTCGCGAGCGCGAAGTCGAAGAGCGGCGCAAACGACGCGTCCGGCGTCAGCGCGACCCGGCCGAAGCGCATCTGCCGTTTCGAGAGCCAGGCGAGGCCGTCGAGCAGCCCGAGCACGCCGACGCGCGCGAGATCGCCTTCGAGCAGCGCGTTCGTCGCCTGCGTCGTCGAGTGCGCGATGAACGCGATCGCTTCGGGATTCACCGCCGGATCCGCGAGCAGTTGCCGCAATCCCGCCACGATGCCGGCTGCGACTCCCTCGGGCGCATCGTGCGTCGTCGGCACCTTGACGCGCGCGACGATCTCCCGCGTCGCGGCGTCGATCGCGACGACGTCGGTGAACGTGCCGCCGACGTCGATGCCGGCCCTGATCCTGGGCCCGCTCCCGTTCACGCTACCAATCGACGACGAGCACGTAGGTGACGGTCGCGAGGCGCACGCTCCCGTCGCGCTCGAAACGCTCGAAGAGCGTGCGAAGGTCGGCGTTGAGGCGCTCGGCGTCGGGACCGGACGACGGAAGATACGACGACGATGCGGCGCGCCCGAGCAGCCCGTCGAGATCGAGCGTTTGGTACGAGGCGTGCTCGGCGCGCGTCAGGCGCGCGTCGGGAAAGGCGGAGAACGCCTCGAGCGCGCGCCGGCGCAGCGTTTCGGTGTCGTCGGTCGCGTACGACCGAACGACCTCGCCGTACGCCGCCGTGAACGGATCGCCCTCGTGCCGCTCGTACTGAAGCATCGCGGCGCGGCGGCGCGCGATGCGGCGAAACTCGCGAAACGCATCGGGCATGACGAACCAATGCGCGGCTTGGCACGCGACGACCGCATCCACGCTCGCGCTCTCGAGGCCGGTGTGCTCGGCGGTTCCGTCCTGCCACGTGACGCGCGGATGCGGCTCGGCATTCTCGCGCATCGTCGCGTTCGGCTCGATCGCGGTCACGCGCACGCCGCGATCGGCGAAGAGCCGCGACGAGATTCCGGTTCCCGCGCCGACGTCGGCGATCGTCAGCACGTGCGGCTCGCCGAGCCCCGCGAGCACCGCGTCGATTGCCTCGGGCGGATACGACGGACGGAAGGCGGCGTACGCCTTCGCGCGCGAGCCGAAGCGCCCGGTCGGATTCACGCGGTAAACGGCGCGCCCAAGCGAATCTCGAGCGTCTTGCCGTCGCGCAGGATGCCGAAGTCGTGCGGCCTGCCGTCGTAGGCGCGGCGCTCAGATTGAAACGTGCCGAGCTCCCACCACAACGTGCCGTCGATCGTCTCGATCGTGTCGCCGGAGCGCAGGCCGGCGTCGTAGGCCGGACCGCCCGCGCGCACGTACGCGCGCATGTTGCCGTCGACGCTGCGAAAGAGGGCGTAAAAGTACGTCGGCTTCTCTCCCGGCCGCGCGGCGACGCCGACGTCGAAGAGATTCGCGCTTACGACCGGCTGCGCGCGCGCCCAATCGCGCAACCGCGCGACGCCGTCGAGCGCGAGCGCGCGCGCTTGCTCTTCGTTTGCGGGCGGCGGCACGATCTCGTGGTCGTGCCACTCGTTGACGATCCAGCCGCCGCAATCTTGCAGGCGCAGCCCGACGTCGAGATCGTCGCCTTCGGTCAGCGAGAACGTCGAGGTCGTCACGAAGAGGTAGGCGGCGTAGCGCTTGCGCGCGCAATCGCTCGCGTTCGGATCCTCGTGCAGGCGCATCGTCTGCCACGAGCCGCCCGCAAGCGCGCCGGCCGTCGCGCCGGCGGCCGCGCGACTCAGGGCGCTGCCGTCGTCGTCGATCGCGATGCGATCTCGCGCGGAGGCCGGCGCGTAGAGGCCCGGGTAGGCTTCGTCGGCGCGCGCGGCGTGGGCGATTCGCGCGAAGGCGTTGACGCCGAAGAGCGCCGGCGTCGCGAGCACGACGGCGAGCGTCGCGGCAATCGCGACCGCAGTCTGATAGCCGAGCGTGCGCTTCGTGATCGTATCGATCGGAACGCCGGTGAAGTTCGCGATCCAGACGTTCGCGGTATTCGTGGGGTCGCAGACGTTCTGCACCTGCACGACGGCCATGATCGCCGCGACGAGCACGACCGGCGGCAGCACGTTTGCCGCGAGCAGCGCGGTGAAGATCGCGATGCCGACGCCGAAGGGATTTAGGGGACCGCGATAGAGCGCGAGCGGGCTCCCGACGCCGAAGAGCGCGACGTACGCGACCGGATTGCGCACCCAGCCGCCCGCCACGAGCGGCTGCAGCGCGGCCGAGAACGCGGGCTCCTTCGTCGCGACGAGCAGCATGCCGATTCCCATGAAGAGCAGCACCGCCGGCGCGACGTCCTCGACGCCGCGTATCGCGGCGGCGACGAGCCGCTGCACCGCCTCGCTCGGGCGCGTCATCAGCACGCCGAAGATTGCGGCGACGAGAAATGCCGGCGCGGCATCCATGTGCAGCGCGTAGTAGAGCAGCAGCGGCAGGACCGGCGTGAAGAGCGCGACCGCCGGGACGCGCCGCTCTTCGGGCGAGTTCGCGTTGACGGCCCAGGTCGCATAGCCGCGTTCGCGGCGGAACGAGACGATCGCGTAGGCGACGAGCGCGATCGCATCGAGCACCGCGAGCACGATCGCGTAGCGCACGAGCTGGTCGGGAACGACGCCGAAGTACTTCGTGTAGAACGTCCAGTTCGCGATGTTGAAGATGAAACCGAGCGCGAACGACATGAGGAAGAGCGTCGCGGCGATCGTTCGCGGAACGCCGGCCGTCATCATGATCGGCAGCACGATCGAGCCGGCCATGATGATGCCGCCGAGCCCCGAGAGCGAGGTGAAGAGCAGCGCGACGATCGCGCAGAGGCCGAGCGAGAGCAGCAGCGGCTGCTCGCCGCCGTACTCCGCCGCGAAGTCCACGATCGCGCGCGCGATTCCGGTCTCGATCGTCACCCTTCCGAGCAGCGCGCCGAAGATCACGGCCACGTAGACCGGCGCGAGCTGCACCGCCCCGCTCGTAACGATCTCGCCGAGATGCCAGGCCGGCACCCCCGCCGCCAACGACATCACGATCGCCATCGCCGGCACCGCGATGAGCGCCGGAACCCAACGCGCGTACATGAGCACCGCGAAGACCGCGAAGACCAGGAGTATGAGTACGGCGGTCATCGCGACGCTAGCGCCCTGCGCCCTTCGACTACGCTCAGCCCTTCGACTCCGCTCAGGATGACATGAAGGTCGGGCAGCGTGCCCGTTTGGAGATAGCGGCGCGTTACGTCGTAGAAGGCGTCGGCGTAGGCGATGGCTCGTTGGGCCGAGAGATCGTAGCGCTCGAGATTGCTTGCGAGATGCCCGTCGCGGCTCTCGTAGCGCCAGGCGCGGGCGTAGAGCGGCTCGATCTCTTCGTAAGCGTCGCGGAGCTCCCACATCCAATAGCGGCACCAGTAGAGATCGCGCAGCGTGCGGTCGCGATCGGTTGCGGCGTGCGCCTGCGCGTCGGCATACATCGCGGCGACCTCGGCGCCGATCTGGAACTTGCGCGAGAGCGCGTCGTAGCGGCGCGCCGAAAGCAGCATCACCGCCGCCGCGTTCGCGTGGAGCGGCGGCGCTCCGAAGTAGCGGTCTTCCTCCACGCGCTCCGCCGAGAGGCGCACCTGGCGCAGATCCACGTTCGCGAGTTGACCGGCCGCCGTCGGGTCGAACGGGTCGGCCCAGAAGAGCGCGTCGCTCTGCCCGTACGCGTAATTCTTTGGCTCGAGCGCCTGCAGCACGGCGCCGAGCGCCGCGACGTCCGCGCCGTAACTCGCGTCGTCGCTCCCGAAGAACGCCGAGGGAAAGTCGCTCGCGAACCGCGCCGGCTCGACGTCACCGCTCTGCCACGCCGCCGCCGCCGCGTAGATCACCGGATACCACGTCGCCTCGTAGAGCGTCTCGCCGTCGTCGTGCCAGACCGTCTGGAAGAGGCCGAGCACTCTTGCCGCCTTCCCTTGATTGATGAATCTCCGCTCGTTCGCGAGCGCGACGGCGATATTCGGATAGATCTCGTTCCAGTTGCTCGCGCCGGGCGCGACCATCTGCTGGAAGCCGCCGCGCGCGACCGTCTGAATGTAGGGCTCGAACGTCTCCTCGGCGCCGTAGTGCCAGTTCGCAATCACCGCGCTCTTCGGAATGAGGCCCATGATCGCGGGGTCGCTCTGAATCCCGTCGTCCCAGAGCATCAGTCGCGCGCCGGACGGCGCGATGAGGCCGTTCATCGCGACGATATGGTCGGCGTAAACTTGCGAGCGGCCGCGTTGCGCGACGTACGCCTGCGTCTGCCCTAGCCCGAGCGTCGCCGTCTCGTCGGAACCGATGTGGAAGAACGGCGGCCGGCCGACCGCGGCTAACTCTTGCCCGATCACGCGCGAGAGATACTCCTGCGAGAGCGCGACGTTCGGCGCGAGCAGAAATCCGTGCGGCAGTGCCGCGGCGCTTGCGTACTTCTCGACGCGCAACGTGTTGTGCATGTGAGCGAAACTCTGCTGCTCGGGGATCAGCGCGACGTGGAAGCGCGCGGCATACGCCGTCAGCTCGCGGAGCTGCGCCGGCGTGATGCCGTCGAGCGGAGCGGGGAGCGGATCGGTCGGGCTGACGAAGACGTGCTCCATATACGGCGAGTAGCCGTTCATCTTGAACGCTGCGATCGTGCGAATCCGCTCTTCGAAGTAGCGCAGCGTCGGCAGCGGCCCGCGCGAGACGTCGTCGGAGAGCACGCGCCACTCCAACGCCGGTCGATCCTCGATGGAGATGCAAGGCATCCTCCAGCCGCCGCGGGTGCGCCCGGGCAGTTGCGCGAGCGTCATCGCCCCGTAGAAGGCGCCGGCCGCATCGGCGCTCGCGATCGTCGCGCGACCGTCGGCGACGGTTAAGCGGTAGGCTTGCGGTGCGAGCGACGCGTCGCGCCGCACGACGATCGCCGCATCGTTTGCGACGACGCGAACGCTGCCGATCCCGAGCGCCTGCCAGCGCTCGTTCAACTCGATGCGCGCCGCCGGATCAAAATCGGCGGCAATCGTTCTGGGAATCTGCGAGGCGCTCGACGCGCACGCGACGCTCTCGATCCGTGCCGGCTGCGGCACGAGATGGAGCACTACAAGCTCTTGCTCGCGGCCGCGCGCAGCGTCGCGTCGCGCCGATCGAGCAGCGCGGTCACGCCGTCGAGGTAGCGCGACGCCGAGTCGGCGTTCACCGTAGCCGCCTCGCCGGCGAGCGCGACCGTTGCGGCATCGGCGGCGGCAATCGGCCCGCCGTCGTTCGCGCGCGCTGCCGCGTGGCCGTCGTGCACGTCGAACGCCGTGGGATCGGCGAACGCGACGCGCAGCATCAGCGCGTCGACTCGCGCGCGGTCCTCGGGCGCCAATTGGCAACGCGCCTCGAGATCGGCGAGCGCCTCGCCCAAGTACGAGCGCACGAACTGGTCGGATCGGCGACGGTCGAGCGCCGAGTCATAGCCGGGAAATTCCGCGATCTTTGCGCGCAGCTGAGCGAGCGGCTCCATGGCCGCAACCTACGACGCATCCGGTCGAAGGGCCTCGAAGCCTCCCTGGGAAGATACGTACCGTGAAGCACGCAACGTGGCCCGCGTATCTCGTGGCGGCAGCCTGCTTCGCGATCGCGCTGATATCGTCGATCGCCAACATCTCGCTGCTCGGCCAGCTCAAGCAGACGCAGCGCGAGCTGGCGAATCTCGAGAAGCGCTCGACCGCGCTCGCGCGCAATCTCGCCGTCGAACGCACGGCGCTCTTCGATATGCTCGACGGCCGCGCCGGCCACTATCGCATCGGCGACGGCGAGGTGATCACGCAAGGCGGGCGCATCTATCTCGCGCTCCGCGGGCTCTCCGAGCCGCCGCGCGGCAAAGTCTATCAGGCGTGGACGCTCGAGCGCGGGAGCGTCAAGGAGACCGCGTCGCCGACGTTCCTGCCCGACGCGCGCGGCGTCGCGTTGATCGTGCTCCCCGCCGACGCGCGTTCGACCGCCGAGGTCTCGGTGACGCTCGAGCCCGAGGGCGGCAGCAAGGAGCCGACGGAGAAGCCGCTGCTGGAGGCGTCGCTGCTCACCCGATGATTGCGCAGCTCTCGCGCTCGAACGAGGCCTCAGCCCTCGAGTATCTCTCGCGCGAACCGATTCTCAACGTCTTTCTCGATTACGTCATCGTCCACGACACGCCCGCCCGCAAGAACGTCGCCGTCGTGCTCGACGGCGATCGCGTCGACGGCGTGATCCACAGCGGACGCAGTCTGGTCGTCGCCGCGGAACCGCGCGCGATCGGCGAGCTCGCCGAGTACCTCAGGCGGCGGCGCGGCGAACGCATGATCGTCGGACCGCGCGATCAGGTTCGCGCGCTCTGGGAGCGGATGCGCGAGTGGCACGATCCGCCGCGCCTCGTCCGCGACCGCCAACTCGTGATGGCGGTGGACCGCGCGAGCCTGCGCCCGTACGAGCGGCTGACCGAGGTGCGGTACGCGCGCATTGACGAGTCGAACGCGATCGCCGACGGCTCGGCCGAGATGGTGCGCCAGGAATTAGACTACGATCCGCGCCGCGGCGCGCCGGAGTTTCGCGCCGGCATCCGGCAGATGATCGAGCGCAGGCTCTGGTGGGTCGGAACGGCCGAAGGGCGAATCTGCTTTCTCTGCAACATCGGCCCCTGGAGCGAGAAGACGATTCAGCTCCAAGGGATCTGGACGCCGCCCGAGCTGCGCGGGCGCGGCCTCGCCACCGCCTCGCTCGCAGCAATTTGCGACCGCCTGCTCGAGGTCGCGCCGGTAATCTCGCTCTACGTCAACGACTTCAACGATACCGCAATAGCACTCTACGATCGCGTCGGATTCGATCGAACCGGGGAGTTTCAAACACTGCTCTTTTAGGAGGATCCAATGCGTCGTCTGATCGTCACGCTCGCGCTCGTCACCGTGCCGCTCGCCGCGGCATCGAAGGAACCCGTCGTCTGGAAGGCCGATCTCGTGCACTCCCGCGCGGAGTTCACCGTCTCGCACCTCGTCGTCTCAAAGGTGTGGGGGCACATTCCCATCACCGCGCTGACGATCGTCAATCCGGGCGGCACGATCGTGCCGCGCACCATCGACGCCGTGCTCGACGTCAGCCACGAGGACACCGACAACCACGACCGCGACCGCGATCTGCGCTCGCCGACCTACTTCGACGTCGCGCGGTATCCGACGATGACCTTTCGCTCGACCTCGATCTCCGCGGT